>JBFGSX010000274.1:0-2616 GCA_041566495.1 Thermoplasmatota archaeon | reverse complement strand
GCGGTCTCGGCCTTGGAGATGCCTTCATCGTAGGGGCCGAACAGGATCTGCCGGTGCAGGTCGCTGGCGCTGACAGTATCGAAGTCGCACAGCAGGAGCCGCCCGATGCCCGCGGCGGCGAGATACCGGGCCACTGGGGAGCCGAGGCCGCCGAGGCCCACCACGAGGATCGTGGTCAGTGCGATGCGCTGCTGTCCTGCGGGGCCGAGGTGGGCCAAGACGTGGTGGCGCGACCAATCACTCATGGGCGCCTACCCGGCAACCAGATCGCAAGGCCCGCCAGGAGACTGACCCAACGGGCAAGGGTGTCGACCAGCGCGAGGGCCGGAGAGAATCCGATGCCATCGCTGAAGGCGCGCAGCACCTCGACCACCAGGCCGACAATGGCCACAGCAGCGACGAGTCGTTCGACCGGCCAGTCCTGGCGGCCCCGGCGCAGGTCACGTGCGATGAGCGTGGCCACCGCGAGGGCCACCACAGCGATGGCGACGCGGGCGAACGGTTGCTCATCCACAATGCCCCGACTAGCGACGCCTTGGCCTAGCGCCAGCTCGACGATGAGGCGGTGTACCAGGAATGCTGAAGCTGAGGCAAGCGCCAACCAGAGCCGGCGGCGCCCCAGGTCCATTTACTCCGGGATGCCGATTTCGCCAGCGCGGCGGGATCCTTCGGGCCAGCCAGCGGTCTGCTCTTCATCTTCCACACCGGGCCGGATGGCGTCGGTGGGGCAGGCGTCGAAGCAGGCACCGTCGGCGATGCACAGGTCGCGGTCCACGCGGGCGATGTCCGTGGTGACGGCGGCGCCAGTGGGGCACGCGGCGTCGCAGCCGTTGCAGACGATGCAGTCGGCGGCGAGGACCCAGGCCTTCTTGTCTTCCGTGACGTTGTCCTTGACCCAGGCCTTGACGGCCTCTTGGTCCATGGGATCGCCTTCGTAGGTGTCGCTGGCGGCTTCCGGCTCAGGCTCGGGTTCAGCCGCAGGCTCAGGAGCCGCGGGCTCCTGCTCGGGGGCCGGGGCGGTCTCGGCCGCCGTGGGGGCAGCGGAGGGTGCAGGGGCAGCAGCGGCGACGGTCGTGCCCGAAGAAGGCGCAGGGGCCTTCTTGGGGGCCGGGGCGGTCTTGCCTGCCTTGGCAGCGCGCTCAGCGGCGGCTTCACGGTCGGCGCCGAGACTGTCCGTGACGGGCACGAGCCACTTCATGGCGTCGAGCTTCTTGTCCTGGGCAGCCTTGGTGAGTGCCGCGACATGGCCCTTCCAGTCGCCCACGAGGCCGATGTCCGCGTACTGGAACATCTGCGCGTTCGGGTCGCTGTTGATGGCGATGACCGTACCGGCTTCCTTCATGCCTTCAATGTGCTGGATGGCGCCACTGATGCCGATGGAGATGTACAGCTTCGGGCGGACCGAGAGACCGGTCTGGCCGATCTGCTGGCCGCGAGGCAGCCAGCCCTTGTCGGCGACCGGGCGGGTGCATGCGACCTTGCCACCGAGGGCCTCTGCGAGGGCTTCGATCTGTGGCAATGCGTCGGGGCCACCGATACCGAGGCCGACGCCGACGAGGACGTCTTCCTTGGTGATGTCGATCTTGTTGTCGTCAATGACGAACTCGACCACCTTGGCGGCGTATTCCACGTCGCCGAGGTAGGAGACATCGATGGTCTCCACTTCGCCGGTGCGGCTCTCGTCCTTGTCAAGAGGAATGAAGATGCCGGGGCGGGCGGTGGCCATCTGGGGTCGGTGGCGGTCACAGCGGATCGCGGCCAGCATCTTGCCACCGAAAGCGGGGCGGCGGGCCAGGAGTTCACTGTTGAGGGGGTCCACGTCGAGTTCCGTGCAGTCTGCGGTCATGCCGGCGTCGATCTTGACGGCGACACGGCTGCTGACGTCACGACCCGTGTGGGTCGCGCCGATCAGGACGACGTCGGGCTTGCGGTCCTTGATGACCCGGGCCAGCACGTCCGTGGAGGGGCGAGCCAGAGGCGTGCGGAGGATGGGGTGCTCGCAGACAATGACCTTGTCAGCGCCGGCGGCGATGAGCTCGTTGCTCATGCCAGCATCCGCTTCGCAGAGCAGGACTGCCGTGACGGTGGTGTTGAGCTTGGCGGCCATGGGGCGGGCGGCACCCAGCAATTCGCGGGTGACGTCCTGGATCTGGCCTTCTCGTTGCTCGACGATGACCCAGACGCCTTGGTATTCGTCGAAGGAATCGACGGCCTTGGCAGGGCGCAGAGCGATGCTGTCGTAGCGACTCTTCTGTTTCATGGACGAACCTCCATCACGTGGTCACGGCTGGAGCAGAGCGCTTCGCTGTGAGTCATTGGGGCACCGCCACTTTGCGGGTGATGAGTTCTTCAACAGCCGCGGCAGCGTCGGCCACCGTGGTGCAGTCGCGCTCCGAGCAGGCAATGCGCGCGGCGATCCGCAAATTGCCCGATGGCGAGTACCGCTCCGAGATCTGGAACAACCCGATGGGTACGCCGATGCGGTTCCCGATCTGCCTGACGGTCAAGGGCGACGAGATCGAGATCGACTTTGCCGGCGCACCACCCGAACTGGCGCAAGGCGGGTTGAACTCGACGCTGAACTACACATCGGCGCACGCGACCTATCCGATCAAG
>JBFGSX010000273.1:0-2632 GCA_041566495.1 Thermoplasmatota archaeon | reverse complement strand
GGGAGACCGAACCCAAGGCCCAATTGAACCAGACCATGGCCATCGTCGCCTTGGTCCTCGGCATCGTCGGTTGCTGCTTCCTCGGGCCCTTCACGGGAATCCCCGCCGCCATCGTGGGCGGTATCGCGATGAAGAAGGCCAAGGCGCAACCAGACGAATACGGCGGCTACGGCATGGCCCTCGCTGGCCTGATCTTGGGTATCATCACTACACTTGCCGGTATCCTGTTCATAGTGTTCGTGGCCCTCGGGTTCATGTCGGTTCCGGACGAATGCTGGGTGGACCCAGAATCGCCCGAATGCGAAGAAGCGACGGGGGGTGCGGAGCCTGCCCAGGGGGCATTCGGCTTGGGCAGTCGAGGCCTGACGTCGGCCACGCCCCTGGCCGCACTGATGCCGTTCATCGCTACGCCCCGCAGGCATGCGGGCTGAAGCCTGGACCGCCATCCGACTGGCCCTGCGCCACCATCCCTTGTGTGACCGCTTCGACGCCGATCGCTTCGGCCCCATTTGTAGCGGCTGCGCCGTCTTCTGGCCTGCGTTCTTCGTGGCGGGCCCCGCGGCCGCCTCGTTGTGGCTGCAAGGGACCTCTGCTTGGGTGCTCCTCGCTGTAGGGGCCGCGATGGGCCTGCCGCAATTGCTGGGTCTGCGCTGGCGCTTCTCTCGCCCCACGCGGGCCGTCATCAAGGGTCTTGGTGGCTTGGCCGTCGGCGCCGCCTTGTTCGCCGTCATCGTCCTGCCAGTCTCCTGGTGGCTGCGGGGCGGGTTGCTGGCTTGCATGGGGTTGGCATTCGTCGCCATCCTGGCGATCCGCATGCGCAGCATCCTCGCCACATGCAATGCCTGCGTCTGGAAACGGGACTGGGGGCGATGCCCCGGCTTCGGCGCGTTGGATGCCACGGCCGCCAACCAAAGCTTGACGTGGACGGAGCCCTCATCATGACCATGCGCCGGATCGATGCGGATCTGTTCTACGACGACGCCGTCGTCGGCATCAGCGCCGGCAAGGAAGGTCACCGAGGCGTGGCCGCCGAGCGCTTCTACCGTCGCACCGACCCCGTCGATCAGCCTCACTTCCTGCACCGGGTCGCCGCCCAGCCATGGAAGTTCGCCGCTGTCGTGTTCGGCTTCGGTTTCTTCGCGGTCTTCATCCGGCAAGCCAACATCTTCTTCCAGATCATCCTAGGCGCCCCCATCTTCGAGGAGATGGTCAAGTTCGGCTTGGCGCTCCTGATCTCGACCGCCTTGCTCTGGATCATAGGGGCCGCCCGTTTGCGGGACTGGGAGAATCCGTGGTGGCTGGCCATACGCTTGCCCATCGCCCTCGCCGTGGGCGCTGGCTTCGGCTGGATGGAGCATTACACCACCTACCCGAGCGAGTCGGACTGGAGCTACTTCTGGCGGGTCATGTTCCATGGCCTCGCCACTGGTACCAGCATGATCGCGTTCCAAGTGGTGCTGCCGTCCCGAGACCTACGGGTGCGCTGGCTGGCCATGGTGCCTGCCATCTTCCTGCACTACGTCAACAATTACGGAGCCCTGGTCTTGGGGGTCAGCAGCCTGGTCATCCCCGGCCTGGCCACGGTGGCCGGCATCCTCAGCAACGCGGTGGTCATCACCCTTCTTCTGCTGGTATTGACCATGTTGCTGGTGCCTCGGCTGGCGCGCCAAGCCCTGGTGTGGTTGACGCAGCGCTTGCCGGAGGAGACCAAGGAGGCATGAGGTCGTGCATCCGGTCGTCGAAGGCGGCCCATAAGCCGTTCAGGTCATGCTGTAGCAAGGCGTAGGCAGGGATCTCTAGGCTGATGCCGATCACTGCCGCCGCGATGGCGAGGGCGATGAAGGTGGCGTAAGCGGTGGTGTTGGTGGGCGAACCGTTGGTGTCGGTGAACGCCCCCGCGACCAAGAGGAAGATGACGCTGCCATAGCGCAACGTGGAGCCGGGGATGCTGAGGCCCAAGAACGTGGCCGGGCTCAGGTTCTTGTCCATGCCCATGCGGCGGCGCACATGGGCGACGTTGCCCACGAAGCCGTACTGGAAGATCCAGCGGAGCGGGAAGAAGAAGCGGTCCAGCAGGAGCCAGATGAGCCCCTCGTCGCGCCCCTCGAGGTCCAGCTCGAACTGCCGGTAGACCTCCTTGTGGGCGCGGAAGTGCCAGTAGATGCCGTAGATGCCGAAAGTGGCGACGAACAACAACAGGACGAGGAAGAAGTTCCGCGGCTGACCGATGCGCCGTGCAAGCACCATCAAAGAGCGCAAGGGGGGCAGCGTATAGGGCTGCTGCGGCGATGCTGAGTCGGCATGGCCAAGAACCGCCTCTGGGCATGCACTCCCATGGACGTCTTGGATGCAGGGATCTGGGTAGCAAAATGGGAAGCCGAGGTGCCCAAACTCCAGACGGTCCTCTGGGGTCCGCTGCAAGCCAAGGAGATGGGTTTTGATGGCTGGGAATGGCAAGATGGGGGCGAAACCGGCTTCATCGCCCACCAACCCCACCACCGCCTCCCCGCCGGTTTTGCCACCAGCACCCTCGTCGTCCAGAACCGGCTCAAGAAAGCCACCCTCGTCGTGTACCTAGGCGGCTATCCCGCCGACGTCCCCGCCGCCCAGCGCCGTCTTGACCAAGAGAAGG
>JBFGSX010000272.1:0-2662 GCA_041566495.1 Thermoplasmatota archaeon | reverse complement strand
GGGTCCTCGCCAGTGTTGAGCGATGACGACGTGGATCTCACTGTCTGAGCCGAGGCAAGCTATCGAGACCACCCTTAGCGGGAGCGCCCGAAAAAATCCTGGATTACCACAGCCCAGACGAGGCTCCAGACGCCACGTCAGCGCGAGATGTCAGCAGTCGTCCGAATCAACCCACTAAGCCGTCAAGACCTGTGTGACCACTGGAACAAGTGGAAAGTGGCCAACCGGTGGAACGGGGGCGATCTGGCCCATTTTGACCCCTGTTGGAGTCATACCCACCCACCCCTTCTGGGGGGACCCCATGATTTCCTGTGGAACCAGATTTACAAGAGGGGCGCCGAAAAAATCGAGTTCATCTCTGGTCAAAATCTCCGGTAAACCCTTTTCTTCACAACCCCATCAACACGCAGAGGCTCTTTTTCGTCCTCTACTCACTCCCTTTCGTCCTCCCCTACACATTTTTTTGCGTTCGACAGGCAGCAAGGGGGTGGGGGGTCGACCCCACATGAACCCATTTTGGGCTCGCAGTCCGCCATGCGGGTCCCAAGCGGGCATCCAGGTCGATGACGATCCGGGCATGACCTTGTCACCTCTTGGTGAGCATCCGGCGGACGGCTGGGCCTGATCCTGCAGGGCCATCCAGCAGCGGGCCCAAATACCGACCCGGCGCGAGCGTAGCTTTGCGCTTGGCCCAAGTTGTTGATTCTTAGAAATCCAAAAAATTCGGCGTCCGGCTCTATCCGGCATTTGCTGCATCCCAGGGCGGAGGGCCTCGCCTTGCCTCGGCTTCATTCGGCGTTCCCCGCGGGGCAACGCGTGATTCGGCACGGTTTTGCTTAGGGATGCGTGTGGCCCCCCAGCCATGGCTATCCAGCGCGCCGCGCCGATGCCCATCCCGCCCGAAGAAGCGGCCCGATTGCGGGGCAGCCTCGCGCCTGAATACGGGGCGGAAGTCTGGGAAGGTCCGGAACGCCGTGTCCTCGTCATTCGGGTGCCTCGTGCGGATCCTGATCCGGTCAATGACGTCGAGGCCGCCGTAGAACATCTGCAGCCTGGAGACGTCGAGGACCTGACCCATTGTCTCCTGATGGGTGACCAAAGGGTCGCCCAGGTGTATGTGCGTCCATTGCACGACCTGATGAAGGACCGCTTGGCGTTCGATGCGCGACAAGCCGCGCACTGGCGCCAAGAACTACCTGGCCAGCTCGGCCACGCATTGTTCCAATCCCCAGAGGACCCCCGCCGACGATGGCGCCTGGCCGTCCGCCTGCCCTGCGCCTCCGTGGCAGAAGTGGAGGAGGAGCACTTCGACGATCTGGTCGAAGGCATCGGCCCTTTGCTGGAGACTCCTCGGTTCAAGCAGCTCGTCGCGGTCTACTTCATCGCCGCCAATGACCACCTGCGCTTGTCGGCGCATGTGTTCCTGGGCGAGATGGGGGAGAAGTGGGTCAGCGAAGAGCGCATCCGCCGCAAGGAGGAAGAGGAACGTAAGGCCGAGGAAGCCGACCGCTCCCGTGCTGCTGCGGAGAAGCGCCGCCAAGAGGCAGAGCGCATCGCGTTGCTGAAGGAAGTGGACCGCAAGATGGCCCGGTACCAAGCCGAGCGCGCCGTCGGAGGCCCGATCCCCGACGCCCCCCCGGAACCGGAAGACCGCTCCACCCGTCCAGACCGACTCCTCGTGGACGAGCAGGAGACCACACTCGTGGCTCGCCCCCCCGAGCGCCCCAAGAACCCCCGTGGTCCTTGGACCGTCACGGACGTGGAGCAACCCGAGGGTCCGGCCCACAGCGCAGACGCGTTGCTGGAACGGGCCGCAGCAGACACCATCGAGGTCCCCAAGGCACTGCTGAAGGACGTGCCTCAGGAGCTCAAGGTGTCCTACGACACCGATGCGGCGGTGGCTGACCTGATGGACAAGCCGGGGCGCTTGGCATCCCGCCTGGAGGCCTTGCGGGCCCGCGTGGACAATGCCCTGGAGAATGCCCCGGCACCTGCCCGCACGGAGCCCGTTCGCAGGAGTCGTTCGTCCATCCGAAGAGAATCCATCCGGGATCCGGTCGTTCCTCGCAAGAGAGACCCAGTGGTCCCTCGCCCTGAACCCCGTGACCCCAAGGGCCGCTTGCAGGCCCGGCTGGAATCGTCGGGGTACGATGTCCTGTCGTCCCCGCCCATTGCGGGTCACCAGATCGACTTCGCCGCCGAGCGCCCCAGTGGCTCGCCCCAGCGGGTCGTGGCCCGGTTGGTCCCTCGCTTGGACATCACGGTGGCCAAGCAGTTGCTGAAGACCGCCAGGGAACTGGAAGTGGATCTCGTGTTGTGCGTGGCGGAGCACGTGGATGCCGAAGCACAGCGTCTTCTCGTCGCGACGAAGATCAAGGTCGCCAGGCCTGCGGACGTCGCGGCCTACCGGTTCTGAAGCAAAAGCCCGCGCGCACGCGGCGCGGGGGGCCCATGCGCACCGACCCGCCAAGGGGGCACGCATGGACAAATCACCCGGGTCGGCGGGCAAGGAGAAGAGGAGAAGGGAGCCAATGGCTTGTTTACTTCCAGGCGATGGCCTTGGAGACGACGGTCTGGCCGTTGTCATCCGTGGCACGGAAGGTCACCATGGCGCCAGGGGCGACGTAGAAGCTCTTGGCGTGGGTACCCCAGCTGGTGGCCG
>JBFGSX010000271.1:0-2712 GCA_041566495.1 Thermoplasmatota archaeon | reverse complement strand
TGGCCGCGACTAACCCCAGGTGACGGTCTTTGAAGAGCGAACTGTTGATGCGCATCAAGGACGCCGAAGCGGCGGCCAACGCACGTGTTGCTGAGGCTGAAGCCGAAGCTCAGTCCAGTGTCCAGGCCGCCCGCCGCCAGGCCGAGAAGAACCTGGCAGACGGCAAGGCCGAAGCCGACCGCCAATACCAGGCTATCCTGGATGCGGCTCGTGCTGAATCGGACGAGGAAGCCAAGAAGACCCTCTCGAAGGGCAAGCGCAACGCTACGAATCTTCGCAAGAAGTTCGAAGGCGGCGTGGACGGCGTGACCGACCGCGTGCTGAGCCTGTTCGAGGAGCGCCTTTAGAATGTTCAAGCCGGCACGGATGACCCGGATCCTCCTCGGTGGCCACAAGGGCCGCATGGAGGAAGTCATCCAGGTCATGCACCAGGAGAAGGTCGTCCACCTCGAGGACTACCAAGACCCCACGGGCACCACCTCGATCGGCACGCCTCTTGAGCAAGGCGACGAGACCAGCCAGTTGCTCCTGCGCGTCCGCGGCCTGATGAAGGCCCTCGACGCCGAGGATCTCGTCGGTAAGGAGATGACCTCCCCCGATCCCGCTGCCCTGGTCGCCGATGCAGAGGCTGAACTCAGCCCCATCATCAAGGACGCCGCCCACGAGCGCGCCGAGATCGCCGCGATGGCAGCCGAGGTCTCGCACCTCTCGCCTTTCGTCGGCATCGACGCCGACCTCGGCATCCTGCAGAACCTTGAGTCCGTGCAGGGCTACATGGGTGCGGTCAAGTCTGACCCCCGTGCGGCCCTCGACGATGCTGGCGTCAGTTACGACGGCAGCCTGCGCGGCAACGCCATGATCCTCGCGGTCGCCAAGGCCGACGTGGAGAAGGCTGACCAGATCCTCACGGCGCACGGCTTCACGGCCTCCGCCATTCCCCAAGGTGTCGAAGGCACCCCCGCTCGCCGCATCGCGCAGCTCGAGAGCGACATCAGCCGCACCGAGGAGCGCCTTGAGCGCTCCCAGCAGCGCATCGCCGGGCACCGGGAGCAATGGGGCCCCCGACTGGCTGCCCTCGAGCAGCACCTCTCCGCCACCGTCGTCCAGACGCAGGCACCCCTCAGTTTCGCTGTCACCGAGACCACTTTCCACGTGGAAGGCTGGGTCCCGGTCAAGCAGGCCAACCGCCTGCAGAACGCCATCAGCGCTCGCTTCGGCGACGCGGTCTACTTCGAGGTCCTCGGCGACGGTGCCATCGACTACGGCCATGGTCACGATGACCACGGCCACGACGACCACCATTCGAGCCCCGAAGACGAGCCGCCGATCAAGCTCGACAACAAGGGCCTCGCCAAGCCATTCGAGTTCATGCTCGGCTTGCTTGGTCGCCCCCGTTACAAGGAGCTCGACCCCACCAAGCTGATGCTCATCTTCTTCCCGCTGTTCTTCGGCCTGATGGTCGGCGACGTGCTGGTCGGCCTGGCCATCCTCCTCTTCGGGATCTACCTGAAGAAGAACAAGGTCTTCGGCATCGGTGGCCCCGCTGTGGGCCGCGCCTTGGCGATGGGTGGCTTCATGGCCCTCATCATCGGTCTTTTCGTCTTCGGCGAAGCCCTCGGTATCCACTTCGTGGTCTCCGATGAGGCCCTCGAAGAAGGTGAGATGAGCTGGGAAGCCATCATCTACGGCAAGGAAGAGGTCCTGGCCCACGCCGCCGGCTTCCCCACCACTGGCTTCATCCACAAGGCGGTCGAGGACCACGGTGGCCACAGCAGCAGCGATGCTGCGGGCGACCACGGCGACGCCACGGATGGCGGCACCCACGGCAACGAGACCGGCAACGCCACTGCTATGCACGGCGACACCGGCGGCATGACCACCCTCGCCACCTCCACCGAGGAAGCGGGAGGCCCCTTCTCGATCCTCAAACCGCACGGCACCACCCACCTCAAGGTCGGTGACTACGTGCAACTCGGATACTACTCCAAGATCCACGACATCCTGGCCCTTCTGGCCTGGAGTTGCTTGATCGCCTTCGTCCACCTGAACCTGGGCCTGATGCTCGGCATCCGCAACATCGCGGTCGGCCACGGCGTCACCCTGGCCATCCAAGAGAAACTCTCCTGGATCATCCTCGAGGTGGGCATCATCAGTGCCATCGTCGGTTGGCTCGGTGTAGGACCCAGTTGGCTCACAGCCGCTGGTGTCGGCACCTTCGTCATCGGCCTCGGCCTTCTCTGGGTCGGTACCCAGAAGGTCCTCGGCGCTGGTTTCGTCTCCGTGATCGAAGTGCTCGGCTTCGTCGGCAACATCCTATCCTACACTCGTCTGGCCGCCATCGGCGCCAGCAAGGCTGGGATGGCTCTTGCCTTCGCCGCCATCGGCTTCGATGTCATCGGAGGCGGAGACTTCCAAAGCATCGCTGGCTGGATCGTCTACCTCATCGGTATGGTCCTCATCACGGCCTTGGCGATGCTTTCTGGCGGCCTGCAGTACCTGCGTCTGCAGTTCGTCGAATTCTTCGGCAAGTTCTACGAGGGTGGCGGACGGGCCTACAAACCGTTCGGACGCCGCTCCCAATAGACCCCTTTTTCCAACCCCAAAAACAAGGAGAACAAAACCATGGCAATCGGAATCGGAGACGGACTTATCGCAATCGGCGCCGGTCTCGCTGTCGGCCTCGCCGGCATCGCTACCGCGCTCGCCCAGCAG
>JBFGSX010000270.1:0-2739 GCA_041566495.1 Thermoplasmatota archaeon | reverse complement strand
TGGAGCCCACCCAGAAGCCTGGGCGGGTCGCGGCAGCCATTGTCCTGAGCAGCATCTTCATCGCCGCCATCCTCGGTGGCGTCACCGCAGCCCTCCCCGGTGCTGCAGCCATCGACCAAGAGCCGGACATGCCGGATCCTGTCGACACCCCCACCCTCTTCCAGACCCAGACATACTTCGCATCAGGCTCCGCCACCAGCGGCGCCCCCCCGTCTGTGGGCGAATTCGACGTCGCCCTTGGCGCGACCCAATTGGAGGCGTACCTCTACACGTCGGCCATTCCGCTCGTTGGCAGTCCATCCGTCTACGAACTGCGCCTCATCAGTCCGTCTGGGGCTGTCTTCACCGGGGTCACGGACCCCACATCCCATGACCCCACTGCGGCCGAGATCAACAGCGACGTCGTCGTCAACGTCAAGGGCCCGGAGATCGGTCGCTGGAGCTACGAAGTCCGCGCCACCGCAGGCGTCGCCGCCAACTGGGAACTGGCCATCACGGTCACTGGCCCCGAAGGATTGGAGCTCACCAAGGTCATCCAGTTCACCGGCGGCTTCTACGAGATCAACACCGTGATGCAGGAAGGCGCCGACATGAACTGGGATTGGAGCGTCGAAGGCGGGGAATCCGACTTCAACGTCCATCAACACGTCGCCGGCCAGACCGTCTACCCGGTGCGGGGCACTTACAGTGAGAACAACGGCACCTACATCGCTGAAGAAGACGGCGGCGTGAGCATCATGTGGGAGAACGCTGGCAACGAGCCCATCACCTTGACGTTCCGCGTGTGGGGCAACTTCACCCTACATTCGGTCTTCGACGAAACGAACTGACCACATCCTCCAGGGACGCCACCCGGCCGAGGTCCAGGTCTGCGTGGCGGGCCACCTCTGGCTCCGCGTACACCGCGATGCCACGTCCGACGGCGTTCCAAACCGGGACGTCATTGCTGCCGTTGCCCACGTGGGTGACCTCGGCCAATTCGACACCCCACTCGTCGCAATGGGCCTTCAGGTTGGCCAACTTGTCGAACTGGGCATCGATGGCCACGGGGTGGCCTTCCTTGATCGTCACCGGGGAGCAGATGGCATCGATGAGCCCCCAGCGCCCGAGGTAGTCGGTCAGGATACTGGGCTGGTCCGTCAACAAGCACACCTTGGCGCCGGTCCCCTTCAGGGCCCGGACCCCTTCCGAGATGCCCGGCAGCCAGGCGGCCTTGCGTAGGGCGCGGTGACAGTCTGCGAGGCTGAGTCCCTTGACCCAGTCCCATTGCTGCCAGAAGCACTCCTCCAGGGTGATGTCGCCAGCGAAGTACGCGTCGTCGCTCGCCTTCACCTCGTCGGCAAAGCCGCTTTCTCGCAGGACGGCCGCGAAGACCGTGTCGTCAGGCAACAAGGTGCCGTCCAAATCCAGTGTGATGAGCTTCATGTGACCTCGATGTCGAAGGCGTAGTGGGCCTCCTCGGTGGAGTAGTCCCGCACGTGCCGGACATTGCGTACCCGGGCCACACGGCCCAGGTCCTTGATCTGCGTGACCAGGGAATCCTGGCGAGCGGCCAGGTCGTCCTTGCGCATGATCTCGTGGTAGTGCATCATGCCATCGGGCAAGACCAGCGGGGCCGCGGCGTCGATGAAATGCTTGGCGCCATGAGGGAGGTTCATGACCACCCGATGGGCCGGGGGCAACGCCTTGGCGATCTCTCGGGCATCGCCCGTGTGGATCTCTAGGGAGACGCCGTTCAGGGCCGCGTTCTCGGCCGCCAGGGCCGTTGCGTCCGGGTTGAGGTCCACGGTGACCACTCGGTGCCCGGCCTTGGCCACCTGCACGCCCAGCGGCGCCACCCCGCCGAACAGATCGATGAGGGTCTCCCCTTGCTGGCACATAGCGACGAGGCGGGCCCGTTCGTCGGCAAGGCGTGGGGAAAAGTACGCCTTGGTGGGGTCGATGCGCAGCCGGATGCCATTCTCGGCAATGGTGGTGGTCGCGGAGCCAGTGCCGGCCAATGGCTCAAGGTCACGGGTGCGGAACTCCCCCACCACTCCATGATCATGGAATACCGCTCGGGCGCCATGGAAGCGCAAGAGTGCATCTCCCAGTACCTGGCGCTCTTCCCACAACGCTGGTGGGATCTTGATGATCACAATGTCGCCGAGGACGTCGTGGGCTCGGGGCGCGACACTGCGTAGGGCCTCGGGCAACAGGTCGGTGTAGTCTCGAGGGCGCACGATGCGCCCCTCGAACTCCATCTCCTTGGCATCGAAGCCATCCACGGGTTCGCTGACCGGGAAAACGATGTCATCGTCCCGGCGGGCCACCTTCAGGTCGTTGCGCAAGACCCCTGCCGCTTGCAAGCGGCGGCGGGTCGCCTCTGCTTCCTTGGCCGGGACGGAGATGCCGAGCGCGCGGGCCATGCGGGTCCGAGCCCTACCCCAGCGATAAGCGCTCGTGGCCAGCAGAACCCTTCAAACCCGCTCGCCGTCCCCCGGCCATGGCACTCCACCTGGTCGGCCTCGGCCTGCACGACGTGACGGACATCACCGTCAAGGGCTTGCGGCGCGTCCAAGCCGCCGACAAGGTGTACGCTGAATTCTACACCGCCATCCTGGGTGGCAGCAGCCACGACGACATGGTGGCGTTCCTGGAGAAGCCCGTCGAGATCCTGGACCGCGAAGGCGTAGAGCGAGGAGGCAAGACCCTCGTCGAAGAAGCGGCCACCCAAGAGATCGTTCTCCTTACCGCCGG
>JBFGSX010000269.1:0-2746 GCA_041566495.1 Thermoplasmatota archaeon | reverse complement strand
CCGCATCCTCACCGCAGGCGGCACCCATTGGCATGATGCCTCCACCGACCACCAACTGATCCTGGATGGTATCCCGGATGCCCGCATCTTCGACCCAGCCACGGACACGTGGACCAGCGTCGCCGACATGGACTTGGGTCGCTGGTATCCAAGTCTCTTCACGGCGCCGGATGGGACCCCCATCGCAGCCAGTGGCATCGGGAACTTGTTCACCTTCACCGACCACTGGGACAATTGGGAATCCTACGACGTCAAGGACGACGACTGGGGCTTGCTGGCCGGCACCGATGGCCACCTCCTACCATTGTACCCTCGCCTCCATGTCTTGCCCGGGGGCGCGCTGGAAGGCCAAGCGTTCTACTCCGGCACCGGCACCTTATGGGGCCCTGCCGGGGAGCACCCGCAGCAATCGGAGTGGAGTTTCCTCAAAGGCTACGACCTGGCCAAGGACGCATGGCACGAATACGATGCCACGGCGTTCGGTGCCCGGCAGTACGCTAGCAGCATCCTCTTGGCAGCAGACCCCGCACAGGACCACAAGCCCACCATCATCTCGTTCGGGGGCAGCCTCCAGCAAGGCTTCCTCGCAACACCTCTTACAGAGATCATCGACGCGTCCACAAATCCCCCAACGAGCCGCATCGGCCCGGAGATGGTCCATGCCCGTTGGCACCACAACTCGGTGCTGTTGCCCACGGGGGAAGTGGTCACAGTGGGTGGCGGGATGTATGACAACGTGGTCTTGCATGGCCAAGAGAACCAACCCATCTTGCCCGCAGAGTTGTTCGACCCTGCGACGGAGTCGTGGACGGAGCTGGCGGCGATGACCGTCCCCCGCATGTACCACTCCACCGCCATTCTTCTGCCGGATGGCCGCATCCTCGCAGGCGGCCACGTGCCCTTGCCCCACCCAGACCAGACGTCCAGGGACACCATCAACCCCCAAGTGGTGGAGACCCGCATGGAGATCTACGAACCCGGGTACCTGTTCCGTGGGGAGCGCCCCGCCATCACGTCCGCCCCCGTCCGCATCGACTACGGCCAGGCGTTCACGCTGGATGTCGAGTACGAAGGAGACATCGACTCGGTGATGCTGATGCGTCCAGGGACCACGACCCATGCATACGATTCTGGTCAGAAAGCGACGTTCTTGGAGGTCGTCTCCAACGTGGATGGCGTGGTCACGGTCCGCGCCCCGCCCAATGCCAACGTGAGCCAACCCGGCCCCCACATGGTGTTCGTCAACGGCGCCCATGCCGACGGGGCGATCCCAAGCATCGCTGCTTGGGTCGACTTGGGTGCCTCTGCGTTGGCGTAGTCAGCGCTTGAACGCCGCGAGGTCAGCCAGGTCGTCTTCATCGAACTGCCAGACGGGTTCGACGCCAGATTCACGCAATGCGTAGAGGACATCGTCCTGCAATGGCACTTCCCCTGCGTGCATGACGGATTCCCGGTTGCGGCTGTGGCCTGGGTATTCTGGGGTCTGCCGGGGCGTCACTTCGGGAATCGTGCCCACGAGGCCCAGCGCGTGGCCAATCTCATGGACCAACACGGATCGTTCGAAGCGGGACTCGAATTCCCGGGGGTTGCCCGGAAGCAGTTGTTCAAGGGAGAAGGGGAAGCGACTGGTCCAATAGTCGGGCAGCAATGCTGCGGTGGCCGTGTAGCCGTTGCTCACGTAGACTCCTTGGAAGGTGTCGTTGTGACTTGGACCATCGAGGTACAGGATGTGCAGGACCGCTTGGCCGTTCTTGCCGAAGTCCTTGCCGGCGTGGTCGAAGGTGTCCTGGTGGATGCGCAGGACGTCCGCGCCGGTGTAGCCTCCCAATTGCAAAGGGATCTCTGTGGGTCCATCGATGGTGACGGGTTTGCCGGTGACCTCGAAGAGGATCTTGGCGGCGTCATCCAAGGCGGCTTGGGTCGGAGCCCGGCCGGGAGTGTAGTCCACTTCAAGCAGGATGCTGGCGTAGGGTTCAGCCCACAGGAGCGCCTGAGGTTGGGTGAGCCCAGCGTCCGCCGCCGAGGGGGCCGTGGGAGTGAGGCAGCCGCTGCCGACGAGCAATACGACGATGAGGCTCAGTCTTGCACGGGCGGCCATAGAGTGTCCCTCCACTTGGCTTTGGGACTTTCTTCCAGTTCAATGTATCGTCTTCGCACCAAGTAGCTGAGCCCATCGATGATCGCCACCGTGACGAACAGGGCGATGATGTACGCCATGACGCGGTCGAAGGCGTGGAAGTCGATGGCTTGCACGATGTGCACACCGATCCCGCCGGCGGCCACGATGCCCAGCACGGACGAGTTGCGCACGTTGTACTCGAACATGAAGAGCACCTGACTGCGCAGCGCGTTCGCGGCCTCCGGCAGCGCCACGTGCCAGGCCTGTTGCCAACGTAGGGCCCCCATGGCCCGTACCGCGTCGAGGGCATCCCGGGGGATGCCTTCGATGGCTTCGCTCTGCAGCTTGGTGAGGTACCCGATGGTGTAGAACGTGAGGGCGACGACGCCTGCAAGGGGGCCTTGTCCGACGACGATGACCGCGAAGAGAAGAAATTCTCGCATTATCTCTACTTGGCTTTTGCCAACAACGATAGCAGAAGATTTTTTGTGCGCAATGAATCTGATATTTCGAAAACAAAAGAAATTGCCGAAACCCAGGGAGCCGCCTTCATCGTAGGTTGTTTGCGGAAACTATTGAATGGCGAGTTTGGTTCTGTACGAATTCCGAGCGAGGATGATATCGTGG
>JBFGSX010000268.1:0-2768 GCA_041566495.1 Thermoplasmatota archaeon | reverse complement strand
GCTCGTATTCGACCTCTTCGTAAGCATCCATGCGGCGTTTTTTCCAGAATTTCATAAGGCGAGCCCCTCCGCTGCGAGCAGAAGGAAGACGATGCCCACGGCGTCACCCACGGAGGTGAGCACCGGGACCACGACGTTGTCAGGATCCCAGCCATAGCGATGGCTGAGCATGCCGACGAAGATCACCAAGACGATCATGACGATCATGATGGCGATGCCTGCGACGAGCGTGGTCAAGACCAGGTCAAGGAACCGCACGGGCGAAGCGGCTCCCAGCAATGGGGCGGCGAAGTAGGCGACGACCCCGAGGAAAGTGAAGGCGATGACGGTGAGGATGACACTGGCGGTGACGTCCCGACGGAATCCCTTGGCGCGGTTGCTCCACAGGCCACCAAAGTGGAGGCCACTGGCGACCCGGCTGCCAAGGATGCTGCCGACGTTTCCACCAATGCCGTTGACGGCCGGGATGAGGGCTAGGAGGATGGGGAGTTCCAGCAAGCGGTCTTGGAAGCGGACCAGGATCTGCCCTGCGAGGATACCGATGAAGAGCGCGCCGGTCAGGACCGGGAGGCTCTGCTTGGTGATGGTGCGCCAATCGGCGCGTAGTGGCACGCCCCGGGTCTTCATGCCAGGCCTCCGAAGATCTTGGCGGCGACGAACAGGCTCAGCAGGGTGAACAGGTCACTCATGGTCATGAGGACCGGACCTGCGACGTTGTCCAGGTCGAGGCCGCGGCGGAAGGCGACGCGCATGGTGACCACGGCGACGATGGCCATGATGACGCCACTCATGATGCCGGCGCTGATGGCGATGGCCGCTAGGAGTGGGATCCCCGCGGAGGGCAAGCCGAGGCTGAGGGTGACCAAGTGGGCGACGACCGCGGCACCGGCGCTCAGGATCAGGCCGAGAACCATGCTGGCGCCTAGACTGTGCCATAGCACGGGCGAGAACCACCGGTCAGGTGGCAGGATACCAAAGCGTGCCTGGGTGCCCATGCGGCTGCCCATGCTGGTGCTGATGTTGCCCCGCATGGCCAAGACCGCAGGGACCAGCGCCAGGAGTCCTGGCAGTCGCTCGAGGTTCTCTTCCATGCGCCCGAAGAACGAGCCGGCGATGACCTCGATGATCACCATGGCGAGCAGCAGCGGCAAGGACTCCCGTAGGATGCCTTTGACGCCCATCTCCGCCATGTGCGGCGACCATCAAGGGAGGCTTAGGCCCTTCTGGTCAGTCGCGGCCCTTGTGGATGTTGCAGAATTCACTGCCTTCCAAGGGGGCCTTCTTGCAGGGTTCGCCAGCCTTGGTGGTGGCCATGCAGTGCGTGGCGACCCCGACCTCGGCTTCAGGGGCCGCTTCCTCGACGTGACTGCTGTCGCGGCGCAGGAAGGGCAGCCCGGTGCGGGAGTTCTCCTCGACCATGTAGCCTTCCGGCATGGCGCAGGGTTCGCCGCTCTTGGGCTCGGACTTGGCAAAGAAGTAGATCTGTTGCTGGCGACCGGTGCTGAGGTCCACCATGCGGGTGTAGAGGGTGTAGTCCCCGTACGTGAAGGCCTCGGCGAAGGGGGTGCCAGCGGCTTGGGCGCTGTCATCGTGGACCCATTGGCCAGCGTCGTCAGCGACGGGTTCCGCCTCGGGCCATTGTGCTTCAGCGGGCGCCTCAGCCCAGGCCTCTGCAGGGGCCGCAGACTCGGGGGTCTCGGGCCACTGGGCTTCTTCGGTCTCCCACTCGGGCTCCGGCCAAGCGGGTTCCTCGGTCTCGGGCCAGGCGGTGGCGGCTTGGGTGTCCCGCTCGATGAATTCGACGGGTTCGGCCCATTCCCCTTCGTCGACGACGGCCGGTTGGGCTTCGGCGTCTTCCCAGGGGTTGTCCACGTCGGCGCCGCGCTCGATGCCGTCGCCGTCTAGGGGGATCCAGCCGTGGTGGACGGCTTCGTCGCCAGCCCCGAGCTCTTCCCAAGCCGGGTCCTCTTCCCAGGCGACCTCTTCGACCGGTTCGGTCTCGTAGGCGACCTCTTGGACTTCCTCGACCCCTTCGACTGCGACCTCTTGCCAGTCGTCGTCGACGGGCTCCCAGGCTTCATCGCTGCCCTCGGTCCAGGTGTCCTTGGGGGTGAATGTGAATTCGTCTTCGGGCGCGGTTTCTTCGAAGTGCACCTCTTCAGGCACTTCGACGAAAGCAGGCTCGGGTTCCGGTTCGGGTTCTTCAACGACCGTGAAAGCACCGGCGCCACTGCGGGCCTTGCGGTACTCGAGTTCGATGACGCGAGACTCCTGGACAGGGGTGCCTAGGGCCTGGCGGATCTCGACCTCGGTGTAGCCGAGGCGTCGAAGCATCGATTCGAGGTATTTTCGGTCGTCTTTTGCACGTGGGTCCAGGGCAAGGTGGTCCAACGTGTTCCGAAGAGGATCGGCACGCGCGCTCATGAGTAATGCTCCAACTCTGAGGGCCTTCAAGACGTTTGGCTTGTTTCCACGACGGGACCCCGGTGGTTCCGCTTATAAGCAAGGCCCTCATCGGCGGCTCTCGCCGGGGCTATCATGATCCAGTTTGGGCCAGCGGGAATTCCGCTATCTTGTAAGGGGCGTACGGTGCGTGACGGCATCATCTACACGCGTAACCTGGAGCTGGACGCTATGGAAGTCCAGTTCGTACGCGGTATCCGCATGACCGAGGACGAGGCCCGCACTGTGCGCGCCACGGCCGAGGAATCGGGCGTAGAGCTGCACGTCAAAGCACCGTACTACATCAATCTCGCCGGCGACGAGCG
>JBFGSX010000267.1:0-2778 GCA_041566495.1 Thermoplasmatota archaeon | reverse complement strand
GGGCGTCCGGTGCTGACCGAGCAGAAGCGGCAGCCACGGGTGCAGGTGCCCCCCATGACCATGAGGGTGGCCGTTCCGGCATAGGCGCCTCGTTCCCCGCCACTCCAGCATTCGCTTAGATTGGGGCAGCGAGCTTCCTCACACACCGTGGAGAGGCCACGCTCGCGCAGGGCGCTGCTGATGGCCTTGTACGCCTCGCCGCCAGGAGGCTTGACCTTGAACCATTCCGGCAGGCGTGGTTTGCCACTGGGGCTGAGCCCCGGGCTGCCCTTAGGGATGGACGTCTCGTCGGCGGTGTTCTGGCCTGCCATGGGCAGGTTCGGGAGGCCGGTCACAAGCGTTCCACGTCGCGCGGGTTGAAAGGGTTGGGGCTGGGGCTATCGGCGACGGGTGGCCAGCGCGAGGGCAGCCAGAGCCGCCACGGGGACCCAGATGGCGAGTGGGGTCGCTTCCTCGGGCTCGGGCCCGTTGGACGGAGTTGCGGGTTCGGGGTCCAGTGGCGCCGAATCGTGCATGTCCATGATGCCGTCGCCGTCCGAGTCCACCGCGCCGCCCACCGGCTGCACCTGGGGTTGGACAATGCCGCTGCGAGTGGCGTTGAAGGGATCCTCGTCCCGGTAGTCGCGCACCCCGTCCCCGTCGGTATCTGCTCCGAGGGCCATGCCAGGCCAGGTCAGGGCCATCTTGACCGCGGCTCTGGCGTCGAGCATCCCGTAAGCCAATTGCACGTGGTACTTGGCATGCAAATGGGGGAAGCTGGGTTGTTGGCCGGGGAACGGTTCACCGGTCTGGTGCAGGATCTCCCGGATGTCGGCCAAGGTCAGATTGGCGTTGGCGTCGAGCATGACCGCCACGGTGCCCGCCACGAATGGCGTGGCCGCGCTGGTGCCACCAAAGTACGTGGAGCAAGCTCCGGGCGGGGTCACGGGGGCCGGGCTTTCGTCGGCTTGCACGCAGGCATACTGGTACTCGGTGCCGTCGAAGATGGCACTGTTGGTCGAAATGACATTGGTGCCAGGGGCGCTGATGTCCGGCTTGAGTTCCTCGTACGGATTGTCATCCCCGTCGTCGGTGCGGGGACCGAAGCTGCTGCTGGGAGTGATGACATCATCATCTCGGGTGACGGTGCGTTGGTTGAGGGTGTTGGCGACGCTCAAGGCACCGTCGGCGCCAGTGGGGCAGCCGAGGGTGTTGTCCTGCGTCGAGCCGCTGTTGCCAGCGCTGCCGAGCACGATGATGCCTGCTGCCGCAGCCCGGTTGGCCGCTTGGCAGACGGTGGTGGTGCCATCGCTGCGGTCTTCGGGGCTCCAACTCATGGTGATGATCTCGATGCCGTCGTTGCTAGGGTCGTCGTCGCCCCAATCATTGTCGACGTTGGCGATGGCCCAGTCGAACGCCGCCACCATCTCCGCCGCGCTGGCACCTTGGATGTCATTGGACTGGACATCCACGAGCCAGGCGCACGGAGCGCTGCCCAGGCGGGCCTCTTCGGGCCAATCCGGCCGGTCATCGCCGTGGTTGAACGGCATGCCGTAATGACTGGCGGCCATGCCCGCCACGGGAGTGCCATGGGTGCCGACCAGGGGTTGGGGGTTGCCGCCGTTGGCTTGGGTCCAGAGGACGTTGGTGTTGGTGGTATCGACACCGGCCACCACTTTGCCATCGAGCCAGGGGTGCTTGTCATCGATCCCTTCGTCAAAGATCGCGATGGTGACCCCGCAACCATAGTAGCCCAGGTCCCAGGCCCCGGGCCCATATTCATCGGAGCCTTGCAGAAGGGCCCCACGGGTGGCGACTTCGAGGGCGTCGGCTGCGGGGAGCAGCATCAGTGCAGTGAAGGCCACGACCAGGCCCCGGATGAGCGTCATACTGAGGCGATGGCCAAAGGCCTTCATGATGGCTTGGTCGCTGACCCGTAGCGTGGACGGAGGGCAGAGCTTGGTGGCCTAGCGAGGGCCATGCCCCGGCGGGAGCCCTCGCATACACCCGTTTCCCCTTTGTAGCGCCTGTGCGTCGCCGGCCACAGTGAGTATCCGTGTCGCCGTCCTCCTAGAGGACCGCTGTCAGCCCCGCAAGTGCAACCAGGAATGCATCCGGTTCTGCCCACCCGTGCGCAGTGGCGTCACGGAGACGATCTACATGGGCGGCCACGGCAAGCCCATCATCAGTGAAGAACTGTGCATTGGTTGCGGCATCTGTGTCAACAAGTGCCCCTTCGACGCCATCCGTATCATCGGCTTGCCAGAAGCCCTTGAAGGCGACTTGATCCACCAGTACGGCAAGAACGGCTTCCGCTTGTTCCGCCTCCCAGTACCCCGCGTGGGCGCCCCCGTCGGCATCCTCGGACCCAACGGCATCGGTAAATCGACCGCCATGAAGATCCTGAGCGGCGAAGAACTGCCCAATCTGGGGAACTGGGAAGAAGACGCATCCTGGGAGCCTGTGCTCGCCAAGTACCGGGGCACGGAACTCGGAGAATACCTCAAGGAGGTCTCCTCTGGCAAACTCATCACGGCCCGCAAGCCCCAGTACGTGGACCAGATCCCCAAGGCTTTCAAGGGCAAAGTCAGCGAACTGCTGCAAGCGGTCGATAAGGATGGGCGCTGGGACCAAGTGGTCCCCAAGCTCAACATCGACCACATCATGGACCGCAACCTGGACCAAGTGAGCGGTGGCGAACTGCAACGCATCGCCATCGCCGCCACGCTGCTGAAGGAGGCGGACGTCTACTTCTTCGACGAGCCCAGTTCGTACCTCGACATCCACGAGCGTCTGCGG
>JBFGSX010000266.1:0-2790 GCA_041566495.1 Thermoplasmatota archaeon | reverse complement strand
TGGTAATTGTCGTAGTCCTTGGTCCGCTCCATGACGTTCTTGGCCGCTTCTTGCACGTGGTCAGGCAAGAGTTCCAAGTGCCCGATGACCCGGACCCGGATCTTGTTCCGGTGGACTCGGGGGTCGTCGGCCATCTTGCGGAAGTTGTGCTCGAACAACTCCATCAGAAGCTCCCGTTCCTCCGTGGCGCGATGGAAGTTCTCGGTGGAGAACGCATACACCGTCAAGTATCGGATGTCCAGCTCCAGGCACCAATCCAAGACGGTCTCCAGGCGTTCTTGGCCAGCCACGTGCCCCAAGGACATGTCACCTAGGCCAAGGAGCTTGGCAAAGCGACGGTTGCCGTCCATGATGATCCCCACGTGCTGAGGCACCGGGGATTTCATGATGCGGTCTTGCAGTCTGTGGGTGCGCACGCGGTCGACCCGACTGACGACGCTCCAGGCCAGCTTGCTGTTGGCCAGGCGGCGGGCGGGGCCCCGGATGACTCGGAAGCGAAGCAGGCTCTTGGCAAGGTCATCAATGCCCTTGCCGGCCTTGCGCTCCAGCTCCTGAATCCGTGCCACAACAGGTCCACCTCCAGGGGGCTTAAAGCGTGGCTCCTAGGACGTGATGATATCGACGCTATGGTTCCAGTATCGAGCCCACAAGAATGCGGAGATCCAGCTCAGGCCGGGCACCCATACCAGGATCATCGCGATGACACCAGTGGCATGGGGTGGGACGGCGGCCGCGGCGCGGAGGTGATTGAGGTGGACGAAGTTCATGACCGCCAGGACCGCCCACGTCAAACCGACCGTGACGAAGCCGAGCCAGAACAGTAGTTTCCAGTGCGGGAATCCGTCGTGCTCGCCGTGCAGGTCCTCGGCGTTACGGTACCCCCAGATGGCTCCGTAGACGCCGAGGGTGACGACGCTCAGGATGATGGTCCTGGCGATGGGGATGCGGCGCATCAAGCGGTGGCGCCCGTGCCGGCATTGGCACCCTGGCTGGCGGCCGTGAGGGAGGCGTTGTAGTGGACGGCCCAGATGATCTGGCCGATGGGGGGCAGGACGATGCTGAGCACCAAGGCGACGATCCACAGTGTGGAGGTGTCAGCGTTACGCTGGCTGCGCAGTTCTGCAAGGCCGACGCCGTTCATGACGTAGTTGACGAGGCCGATGATGGGCAGGAAGACGCCCAGCCAGAAGACCAGTCGCCAGGCGCCAAAGGGCTGTGCCCGCGCGTTCTGGATGTCTTTGGTGTTCTTGTACACGGACACCAAGAAGTAGATCCCGAACGTGAGGATGCTCAGGATGATGACTTTGGCGATCGCGATGGCACGCAGTGTCGATGCAGGCTGCCCGTTGGACATGCAGGGGCATCAGGGAGGTCCCTGAAAAATACCCGCACAGTGCTTTCACCGCACTCTCCGGTCCAGCCATCACAGCCATGACGGAGTACCCATCATGGGCCGCGTCGTCCTCCACGTGGACATGGACGCCTTCTTTGCCAGCGTCCACGCCCGCGAAGACCCCGCCCTGGCGGACGTACCCCTAGTGGTGGGCGCTGACCCGAAGGCTGGCCGGGGGCGGGGCGTCGTATCCACCTGCAACTACCGGGCCCGCGAATACGGCATCAAGAGCGCCATGCCGATCAGTGAAGCGTACCGGCGCTGCCCAAGGGCGGTCTTCATCCGCCCCCGCTTCGGACTCTACTCCGCCGCCAGCCACGACGTCATGGCCATCCTCGAACGGTACGCCGACAAGCCCGACGGAGATGCATCTGCCCGCCTCCAGGTGGTCGGCGCGGACGAGGCGTACCTGGATGTCACCCAACGCACGGGCGGCGACTTCCCCACGGCGCGCAACCTCGCCCGCAGCTTGCAGGCGGCGATCAAACGAGAGACCGGTCTGAGCGCCTCCATCGGCATCGGCCCCAGCAAGAGCATCGCCAAGATCGCCAGCGATTACCGCAAGCCCCACGGCATCACAGTCGTCACCCCCGACGACGCCGTCGACTTCCTCGACCCGCTCCCGGTCCGCTTGGTCAACGGCTGCGGCCCCAAGACCGCGGCCCGCCTGGCCGAATGGGACATCCACACAGTGGGTGACCTAGCTCGCACCGAACCGGGACTCCTCAGCAGCCGCTTTGGCAGCCATGGCGCTTGGCTCCATGCCATCGCCAACGGCATCGACAACCGGGAGGTCATCGCCGACCGGGGCCCTCGCAAAAGCCGAGGCAATGAGCGCACCTACGGCAACGACGAGCCAGACGGGGCCAAGGTCCTCGCCGCAGCCCGCAAACTCATGCAGGGTCTGCTCCAAGGCAAAGACGGCCGTGACTTCGCCACCATCACCGTCAAGATACGCTACAGTGATTTCACGACCCTGACCCGGGCCCACACGCTCAGCGTGCCCATCATGCCTAGCAGCCGCGAAGGCAGCTCCCTCGCCCTGGCGACAGTGGATTCGCTGCTAACGCCCCTGCTGGATGGACGCGCGGTACGCTTGGTCGGCGTCCGCGTCAGTGGCTTCAGGGAAGCCAGTGGCCAGCAACCTCTGAGCCACTATGGCGTGGCGGTCCAGAAGCCCGCGTCCACGGCCACGCTCGGGTCCTGACGCCCATAGTTCCGGACCCGGAAATCAGCTTCCCTGAGGACCCGGTCACCGGCTTCCAAAGCAGCCCGGCGCACCTCTTCCCGCTCGATGTTGGCATAGGCATGCAGATCGGCTGCGTAGGTCTCCAAGGCCGGTTCCAGGTCACGGCCTTCCCGTACCGCCTCTTCGATGGCGATGCAGTCATCCCGCA
>JBFGSX010000265.1:0-2806 GCA_041566495.1 Thermoplasmatota archaeon | reverse complement strand
GCGCCGAGGTCGGTGCCGATGATGGCGCCGATGAGTCCGATGATGCTGGCTTCCACGACGAACATGGCCAAGATGTCCCGGTCGAGGCCGCCGATGGCCTTCATGACCCCGATCTCTTTGGTTCGTTCAGAGACACTGATGAGCATGATGGTGCCGATCATGATGCCGCCGACGACGAGGCTGACGCCGGCCAGGCCGGCCACGAAGAGGGTGATCTGGTCGAACAGGGCACTGATCTGGTCCTGGATGTCACTGGCGGTGGCGACGAAGATGGTGACCCCGTCGACGTCCTCGAGGAGCCGGCTGGCGTCGCTGGCATCCAGCATGTAGGATTCCACGTCGTCCCGGACATCGTTGACCTTCGCGCCGGGGGATGCGACCACCGTGAAGCCGTCAAAGACGCGCACCATGTCGCCCGTAGAGGGACTGTTGCGCATGATGGTGTAGAACGGATCCACGGGGACGAACACTTGGCCGTTGTTGGTGCCGAACACCGAATCGCTTTCTGCGAGGATCCCTGCCACGGTGACGTCGAGGGACTCGCCGTTGGTGAGTGCGACAGTGATGGTGTCTCCGGCGGCGATCTTCAGGTTGCCTGCGGCGTCAAGGCCGGCTAGGAGCCTGGCGATGGTGTAGCCCAGGACGACTTCTTCTTCGCCGTCAGCGAACGGTTCGCCGTCCAGGTACGCTTCCAGGTCGCGGACCTCTTCCGCTTCGCTCGTGAGCGCTGTCAGGCTCTCGAAGACCTGGTCCTTGCCGGCATACGTCAAGCCCGTCACGGCAACGCTGCCTTGCACCAGGACTTGGTCCACGTCCGGAATCCCGAGCAAGAAGTCCCGGTCGGTCTCCGTGAAGACCAATCCGAATTGGCCGGCATCAGGCGGGCCCCCTTGGGGGCCATCGGCGCCTGCGGTGACGAAGATGCTGCGATCGTCCACGTCATCGAACTGACCCGTGATGCTGCCTTCGAAACTGGCGCCCATGCTGGTCAATGCGACGACCACCGTGATACCGATGACGACGCCGAGGATCGTGAGGGAACTGCGGCCCTTGTTGCTCCACAGGCTCCGGGTGGCCATGCGGGCCGCTTCGTCCAAGAACATCAGGGGCGCTCCTGGAAGACGACCCTGGGTTGCCCTACGGGTTGGGCTTTGCGGGGAGGCTTGGCAGCCGGCTTGCCAGGTGGCCGCGGAGGCGTCCAGGAGGGCAACTCGGTGGAGCCGGCGATGCGGCCGTCGCGGATCTCGATGGTGCGTTTTCCGTAGGCTTGCATCTCCCGTTCGTGGGTGACCTGGATGATGGTCTTGCCCCGTTGGTTCAACTCCGTGAAGAGCTGCATGACCTCGTTGCCGGTGGTGGTGTCTAGGTTGCCCGTGGGTTCATCGGCGAGGATGATGGGTGGATCGAGGGCGAGAGCCCTGGCGATGGCGACCCGTTGCTTCTGGCCCCCCGACAATTGGCTGGGGGTGTTGCGCATCCGGTCACCCAAGCCCACGGACCGAAGGATCTCTTCGGCGCGGGGGCGACGCTGGGACCGGGGGACGCCTGCCAGGGCCATGGGGAGCATGACGTTGCGGATGGCGCTGGCTCGGGGAATGAGATGGAATGCTTGGAAGACGAACCCGAGGGATTCTCGGCGCGCGAGTGTCCGTTGCTTTGCGCTGAACTGACTGGCATCTTGGCCATTGACCCGCACGCCGCCAGCGGTGGGGGCATCCAGGAGGCCAATGAGGTGGAGGAGAGTGGATTTGCCACTGCCACTGGGACCCATGATGCTGACGAAGTCTCCTTGCCGGATGTCGAGGTCCACGCCCCGCAGTGCCTCGACCCGGGCGTCGCCTTCGCCGTAGACCTTGCGGAGTCCGCGGGTCTGCAACGCGTACGTGCTCACTTGGCCACCTGGACGTGGGCGTGGGATACGGTCACCTTGCGCATCGCCTTGACCTTGGTCTTGTGGCGCTTGGCAAGCTCCTCCGACTTGTCGCCTTTGTCCACGAACGAGAACACCGCAAGGACTTCGTGGCCCTTGGCAGCCAGGGCCGCGAGGATGCCGTCCAGGGTACCGCCGGTGCTGATGACGTCGTCGATGATGACGATCCGGTCGTCGGGCTCGAGGCCATTGATGTGCAAAGCGGATTGGCTGTAACCGGTCTCGCAGTACGCGATGGTCTCCCCGGGGAGTTCGTACTTGCGCTTGCGGATGACGAGGTATGGGATATCGGTCTCTAGGGCCACTGCCGCTGCCAGGGGCACGCCCATGGCTTCGGGGGTCAGGAGGACGGTGGCATCCCTGATCTCGGGTTGTTCACCGACCCAGTCCGCGAAGTCTCGCAGGAGCGACGGCTCGGTGCGGGGAACGCCATCCATCAATGGGTGGATGATGTAGGGGTATCCGCGACGGTCGACCACGAGGGCGTCCCGCAAGGACGAATCGATATCCATGAGCGGGCTTCCCCTACGATTGGGTGGCCTTGAGGCCTTCGTAGGCTTCCAGCAAGCCCTCGATAGCCGCAGAGGTGACGTGGGGGTTGACGACGACGCGCAAGGCGTCCAAGCGAGGCACCACGTTGAGGCGGTAACCGGCCGAGGCGAGGTCCTTGGCCAGCCCATGGGCGTCATCAGCGCGGAACGTCACCACGTTCAATTCGGGATCCACCACGAGCTGGCCGCCGGCGGCACGGATGCCTTCTGCAAGGCGTCGGCTCAAAGCCATGCACCGTGCGACGGTCTGCTTGTAGCCGTCGAGGCCCATGGCCCGGTGGGTGGCCCACGCGGCGGCTGCGGCGGCGCCCGGGCGGGTGCCCAT
>JBFGSX010000264.1:0-2820 GCA_041566495.1 Thermoplasmatota archaeon | reverse complement strand
TCTTCCCACCAGTTGTTGCCGGACACTTGTTTGAAGGTCGCAGCAAAGCCACCTGGAGGTGGTGGTGGGGGCGGAGGCGGCGGAGGGGCACCACATCGTTCGGTGCCGCTGGGGTGGTCGAACCAGCAGCTCTCGAAGTTCTGGGTTCCGCCCGGGAAATCAGCCCTGAAACGGACCTGGTTTCCGGGTTCGATATGGAACGACGCCGCCCACCAAGTGCGGTCCGCCGTCCAGGTCTGTTGTTTGAGGGTGACCCACGGCCCGCCGGTGTCCATGGCCCGCACAGCAGTGGCCCGGTGACCGTCTGGGCCACCCATCTGCACCTGCACCCACCATTCGTTACCGCTGACCTTCGTGAACCGCACCACATCCCCATTGGGGAGGGACTGTTGATGATCTGCCTGGGCCAAAGGGGCGAGGCCAGCTCCCAGCAACACCGCCAATACGACCGCGACAGACGATGCTGATCGCGGACCGCTGGCCATACGGAGTCGTCGGTGACCGGCCATCATGCCGCTTCAGGGACATTCCGGGCCCGACTCTGGGGTGGCGGCCCAGGGGCGGTGGGCCCCATGGCACGGCTGTCCGCAGAGCCTGGGGGGTGCTTCCCGGGAGCCGCTTGAAGGTCGCCCAATGGCTAAACCCGGGATGGTAGAGTATGGCAGCATGACGACGACGTTCGATCTCAAGGAGCACGACCCAGAATACTTCCGCGCCTCCGAAGTGGTCGAGGAGGTCAAACTCGGCCCCGCCTATTACCTCCATTACGAGGGTGCAGGCGCTCCTGGGGGCGTCTCCTTCCAGACGGGCATCCAAGCGGTCTTCGCCGTCGCGAATGCCATCAAGGAAGACGCCAAGCACCAAGGCCAAGACTTCCTGATGCCGCCCCTCGAAGCCCAGTTCTGGAGGCACGACGAGGATGGCCAGCCACTGGCGCGGGATGAATGGACCTGGAATCTCTTGATCCGCATGCCCCCCGGCACCAACAACGCCGCCAGCGATCGCGCCAAGGACTCCGTGTCAAAACAGCGAGGCGACGTACCGGTGCGCAAGATCCGTCTCGAGAAGGTCCACGTCGGCCGCGCGGTCCAAGTGCTGCACGTAGGCGACGAAGAGACCGTGGCAGACTCAGTGGAGCGGCTCACGGCGTACATCCACGAACGCGGCCTCCAAGCCGGTGGCCCGTACCACGAGGTGTACTTGTCCGACCCTGCCCGTACGCCGGGCGCGGAACGGAAGACGATCGTCAGGATACCAGTGGTCTGAACTGGGCCCCGTGCCCGAGGTATATTCAGGCCTGAGAATGAAGTCGACCTGTTATCTTCACTGCGGAGGTATGGTTGACCTAGGTCCACACGGCCAAACTGGAGTCACTTGACATGAACACCATGATGCGTTTGAGGATTGTCGGCATCGCCCTCGTCGTGGGCGGCCTTGGGCTGACCGGGGCTGGATTCCTGTACGGTTTGCCGCTGGCGGATGACGGCCTGGATGCGGCCCAGCACATGTATGAGGCGCAGGGCATCAAGCTGGCCTACGATGACCAGGGCCGGCTGCTCGACCGCGGGACGCCAGAGGGGGCGGATGCGATCATGGCATTGCTGGTCGACGAGTACCGATACCCTGTCGATAGGAGCAACTTCGACCCCGACGACCCCGTTGTCAACACCCGTGACGAGTTGATGTACCAATACGCCGTGATCACCTACCACGTGCTGCATGGCACGGCGGCCGTCACGCTCACCGCCGAACAGGTCCCCATCACGTACCGGGGCGTCGAGTACACAGAGCCAGGTACCTACGATATCGAGGTAGGTGCCTACTATGCCGAACTCGACCGCACCCACCCGATCGAGGGGCAACTCCGCGGCGCCTGGAGTCCTTTGGCCTTGTCGTTGACCTCAATGCTGGCTGCGGGGCATGCCAACCAAGCGGCCGGTGAGTTGGCCTCGGCCACGAGCCTGGGCATCGGTTTCATCGGCCTGCTCTTTGCGGCCAGCGGCGGTGGCGCCGTCTGGGTCAGCTACGGCCGGCCTGGACACTAGGGCGCAAGCGCCGGGTCACCGGAGCAAATATACGAGCACGAAGGCGAGGTGCATCATGCTGCCCGCGAGTACGAGCAAGTGCCAGTAACCATGGTCACCGATCAACCAGGTCCCGGCACGGTCGCGCCAATACAACACAGCGCCACCGGTGTATGCGATGCCCCCCAAGAACACCAATGCCAACGCAGGCCAGGGCAGCTCCAGGATGCGGGGCAATGCGAGCACGGCGGCCCAACCAAGGAAGATGTAGGCTGCTTGGTGGATCCACTGTGGCGTCTTGTGCACCGTCAAGAGGATCGTGATGCCCGTGACGGCGAAGCCCCATTCGATGGCCAGCAAGGTCCAACCCAAGCTCCCACCCACCAGCAACAAGGCCAATGGTGTGTAGGTGCCTGCGATGAGCATGTAGATGGCCGATTGATCCAAGCGGAACAACCACGGCTCGGCGCGCTTGTGGGGGATGGAATGGAACAATGCGCTCGTGGTGAACACAGCAAGCAACGAGATACCGTACACCACGGAGCTGGCGATCTCAAGAGCGCCGTCGGCCAGGATGATCAAGACCGGGAACGCTACGATGGCCACGCCGCCACCGACCATGTGGCTGATGGCGTTGAACGGTTCCTTGAGACCCACGAACTGCGCAGTCCGCGCACCCGTTTGGACTTGCTGGGTAGTGGCGTTCTGCACGTCGGCAGGTACCTCGTTCGGTCACCGTCGCAGCACACGGCGGCAACCCTATGCCATTGGCCACCTTCCTCGACTTGTGCCTCCT
>JBFGSX010000263.1:0-2831 GCA_041566495.1 Thermoplasmatota archaeon | reverse complement strand
TCGTCCGGAATGACCACGGTGGGCGACGACAGAGTGGCCTTGTAGCCGCTGCAGCACGGGCTGTTGTCGTACTGCTGGTTGTTGGTCAGGTCGGTGCTGTACACGTAGGGGCCGGAGTGCTCGTCGGCCGGGAAGGCCTTGGAGGAGGGCAGGCTGCCGTGCTGCCATTCGTCGTTGGTGCCACTGTGCGTCCAGCCGGCCAAGCAGTTCTGGTCGGAGCCGCACGGGGCGCCCACGGCATCGAAGCCCTTGGTGTCCAAGAGGGCTTCATGGGCGTCGGCGGACAGCCGCATGACATTGTCGAACGTGGTCTGATCAATGGCATCCTCCAATTCCAGCAACAGAGTCGCGTGTTGGGCTTGCGCGGCCTGGGGCAGTGTGAGGCTGACGGTGTTGATGCCCGGAGCCAGTTGCACCGGGATGCTGCCTTGGCCGAGGTTGCTACCGCCGGGGCCTTGCCAGTTCCAGACAAGAGTGCCACTGCGGGTCGGCCCGGTGCTGACGAGGTCGATGCTCACGGGCTCCGTCTGGCCGACGATGACTGGGCCCATGTCGACGGCAGCGATGGCGGAGGTGCTTGCACTGCCCTTGTCGCCCTTGACGTGGAGGGCCACATCGTCGATGAGGGCACCATAAGCGGAACCGGACATGTAGCGGTAAGCCCAGGCGTAGTCATTGAGCGCGCCAGAGTCGAAGACGATGCGGACTTCCTGGCCTGCGAACTGAGTCAGGTCGATGGTCTGGAAGACCCAACCACCAGACGCCCCGCCGTACATGGCGCCAGAGTCCAGCGCGGGCGGCGTCTTGCCGGTGCTGGGGTAGCCGACGTCAGGGACGACGACGGCGCCATCGAGGGGATCTCCCGTAGCATCCGCAATGCGCACGACCATACCGTCGCCAGCACCCACCCAAGAGTAGGATGGGCGTAGGAAACCGTAGTTGGTCCAGAACGACACCGTGGTCTTCTCGACCCCGGCGGGCACCGTGATCGGGGGAGACGTCAAGAGCTGGTGGCCGCGGGGTTGGCCGAAGTTCGGCTGGTAGTAGGAACCGTCAAGGTTCATGGCCCAGACGTTCTCACCACTGCGGGCTTGCACATCGGCGGGCTTGCTTGCCACACCGTGTTCCCAATCCATGGGAACACCGTTGGTGACACTGGCGGTCCAGTCCTGGGCGCCGCCTTCGAAGTCCCAGTACTCGACAATGGAACCGTAGGGTGACTCGAAGCCATCCTTGTGGAGGATCTCGGAGCCAGAGGTGACACGAAGGTCGTCGATGGCCCATCCGATGCCTTGGATGGCATCGTCGGAGACGAATTCGAGGGCCACGAAGACGAAATCGCCGGCGTAGCCGCTGAGATCAAAGCTGACGTCCTTCCATGCAGCCTGGGAACCAGCGAAGCCGTCGGAAGTGGTGCCGTAGCCACCGACCGGGGTCGCAAGAGTCCATTCGACGCCATTGGTGGAGGTCAGGACGCGGGCCTTGTCGCCGCTGGCGATGCCATACTTGTGGGCGAAGGTAAGGGTGGACGAGGGTCCGGCTTCGCGCAGGTCAATGGGCGTCTCCAAGCGGTACGTGGCCAAGGCTTCGTACGTGGAGCCAAGGTTGGTCGTCAGGTACGTGGTGCCTTCCTTGGCCACGGCCGGGTCGAAGCGGGCCTGGAATCCTTCGTCAGCCAGGAGGCCGCCTTCCGCGCGCCAGCCTGCCGCGTCGGGCAGGTCATTGACAACGTCGTCGAAGTCGTTGCCGCTGCGGTAGGGCAGGACGGCGGCGTGGATCTGGCTGCGGCCGATGTTGTCGGCGATGGTCAGGTCGTCGGCTTGGTTGTCGTAGGTCAGGCGGGACCGGACTTCATAGTGGCCTGGGGCCGACGGCTTCCAGGATTCCTGGAATTGCCGGGACGCGGCGGCGAAGCTGGGTGCTTGCTGGAACGTCGGGCTGTTGAAGGTGGCAAGGATATCGCCGTTGTCGTTCAGGACTTCGGTGACGACCCGGACACCGGATTCGGTGACCGTGCCGGTGTTGCTCGCCGTGACGCCGATGCTGATGGGCTTCAGGGGTTCGCCCGGAGGGATCAGGTTGGGAGCGCCCGTGACGTCCACACGCATGTCGTGCAAAGACAGGATGGTGAGCGGCATCGAGATCTCATTGTCGGACGCGGCACCATCATTGATGGGTGCAAAGACACCGTTCTGCATGGCCATCAGGGTGGCCACGACCCCGACGGCTTGGCCATCCAGGGTGCTGGGAGGCGTCCAACCGACGCTGATCTGGGCGGATTCGCCGAACTCGATCAATGGCAATGGTGCCACCTTGTTGAGGGTCGGCGCTCCGCCGGGGCCCATCTGGTCGGTGCTCTGGAAGCGGACCGCCACCGGCGTCGCGGGCCATTCTAGGCCGCTGTTGGCGACCGTGGCCGTGATGCTGGCGAATTCTCCGGGTCCCAGCAGGGGCTCCGCCGGAGACGTGAAGCCTTGCAAGCCGAGGTTGAGGCGGTAGGGTTCGCCGAACAGGACGAGGTTGTCCACTTGGGCGCCGACGTTCGGCATCGGCTCGTGGTAGAACGAATACTTGCCAGTGAGGAAGTCGAACTCAGGTTGAATCAGAGCATCCGGTGTCTGGCGGGCGGTCAGGTCGATGCTGAATGGTGTGTCCTCTCCGAGGCGCATGCCACAGTGACCTTCTTCCGTGAGGCCAGCCGAGAAGGAGGACGTACCCAACTGGATCAGTGGCGCAGGGGAGAGCGCGATGATCTCTCCCGTCAATTTGTCCATGAAGTTGTAGCCGCTCATGGCTCGGTAGCCACACTCGAGGCCCCATTCCACGTCGCC
>JBFGSX010000262.1:0-2832 GCA_041566495.1 Thermoplasmatota archaeon | reverse complement strand
TTCCACTTGTTCCAGTGGTCACACAGGTCTTGACGGCTTAGTGGGTTGATTCGGACGACTGCTGACATCTCGCGCTGACTTGGCGCATGGGGCCTTGCTTGGGCGTGACACTCCAGGTTTTTCGGGCGCTCCCGCCAAGGGTGGTCTCGATAGCTTGCCTCGGCTCAGACAGTGAGATCCACGTCGTCATCGCTCAACACTGGCGAGGACCCCCTGTGGCGGGTCTCTCCCGTGCCCACGACCTCCTCAAAGACCCAGGTATCCGGGTCTTCGAGCGCTTTGACATTAAGGATCAGCAGGTCCGCCGGCCGGCCGGGCGCCAATCGACCCACGGGTAGCCCCATCGAGACCGCCGCTTCGTGGGTGTAATGCCAGACCGCTTCCGCCGTGCTCAGGCGCTGCTCTTCCATGGGGTGCTGGGTCGCGGCACGGACACCGTACAGGGGTCCGAAGGGCATGCCGTCGCTGCCGAATGCGATGCGTAGGCCGGCTTCCTTGAAGGTCCGGAAGCGATTGTTGAGTCGGTAGCGCTCGCCGATGCGCTGTTCATACATGCCTCCCTTGGCACTCCATTCGCCGACGAAATTGGGCTGGCTGCTGGCCCACACACCCAGCGCTGCGGTCCGGGTCACCTGGTCGTCCTGGACGATCTCGTAGTGCTCGAAACGGTGCGCCAATGGCCTGCCTGGGGGCTCAGGGTCAGCGGGTCGGTGGGGCACCCAAGGGTGGACCCGGGCAAGACCTGGCTCCTTGGCCACCATGCGCTCGTATGCTTGCAGGCCCTGCTCGACGGCGCCATCGCCGATGGCATGGGTGTGGAGCTGGATGTCGGCGCCGGCCGCTTTGGGGAAGATGGTGTCCAGTTCCGCGTCGGTGAAGTTGGCTCGGCCGTGGGTGTCCTTGTCGTCGTATGGCTTGAGCATCAAGGCGGTGTGGCCACCGAGGCTGCCGTCGAGGAAGACCTTGAGGCCGCCGTCGTGGAACATCGACACGGGATCTTCGATGACCCGTTGCCCAGGCATGCCTGCCATGGGCGCACCTGCTTCCTCGGGGGATGCGGCCCGCAGGGGGCGGCCTGTGCGGAAACCTTCGGCCATCGCCTCGTCCAGTGCCTGGGCATAGGTGCTGCATTGCACTCGGACGGTGAGTCGCCCGTCCCGGGCCGCTCGCAGAAGGGCGGCGCGTAGCGGGAGTTGTTCGTAATCGCCGATGGTCGTGACGCCGACCTGGTGGGCCACCTCACACGCTGCGACCACAGAACGGTCCAATGTGGCCTCGTCGGCAGGCAGCACCTCGTTGAGGTAGAGGCTGGGCTCTTCGAGCAACACGCCGGTCCCGGGGTCGACCCGGTCGTCGTCCCATTTGGTTTGGACCAAGGGCAGGGCTGCGCTGTTGGCGACAGCGACGTGGCCACAGATCCGGCGCAAGACCAAGGGTCGGTCGGTCAGGGCGTCCAGTTCCGTGCGGTGTGGGATCTCGTCCTGGCCCCAATCGGCTTCGTCCCAACCCTCGGCGGTCACGGCGCTGGTGCCTGGGTGGGCTTCGAGCCAGGTGCCGACGCGGGCCAATGCCTCTTGCTTGCTGGCGGCGCCTCGCAAGTCCGGGCGGGTGCGCTTGATGCCCACGTGGAGGAAATGCATGTGTGCGTCCACGAAGCCAGGGATGATGGCCCGGCCACCCAGGTCTTCCACCTGGACGCCGTGTTGCTTGGCCCATTCCTGCACGTCGCCGTGGCCCAGGGCAGTGATGGTGTCGTAGTCCCAGGCGATCGCGTCCGTATGGGCCTCGGGGGTCTCCATGGTATGGACGCGGGCGTTGACGATGGCGCGCACGGTGCTGTGAACCGGGTGGACGTGATGGCCGTTGCGGCGGGAAGGCGTGTTCAAGGGGCCCGAAATGGGCTTCCACAATGGTGGGTCTGATTACAGTTCCATAGGAAGAAAGGGGGTCCAAATGGGGGTTTGTTACCAATCTGGCTGTAAAGGGGTCCGTGTATGTTGTGCTTGGCGGCTTTGGCCGTCGATTCGGTCGGCCTTACGATCGGATGGGATGCAACTAGGGACGCAGTTTGGGATGATCCACCTCCCGGAGACCTGCTGTGGCCCGCGTTTTGGATGTCGGAATCGAGCGCATGCGCTCGTGAGAGCGGCACAACAAGGCCTAGGTTTCCACAGGAAATGAAGGGGTCGCAACAGAAGGTGCGCCACCCCTTTTGTTCGGATGGATGGGTCAGCAGAAGCAGGCCAGGACGCGGTCGTGGTTGATGCCGATCTCGTCGGCCGTGGCCGTCGCCATGTCGGGGCAGGGCTTCGTGCGCTTGGGCGCGTCCGGCTTGGGCAGGTCCGCGATGAACGCGTCCAGGTCCTCGAACGTCTCCAAGGACATGCCGCCCTGGTCCACCAACTTGTGGGCTCGGGTCGTGCCACCTTCCCAGAGCGTGCGCAGGTCGCCGTGCGCCTGTAGTGCCTTGACTGCGGTCTTGGCGCCGAAGCCCTTGATGCCCGGGTGCCAGTCCGTGCCGCACACGATGGCCACCTGGCGCAATTGCCACGTCTCAAGGCTGTGGGCCTCCAGGTCGCTCAGGCGGAGCAGGAACGTGTTCTGGCCACCGGCTTTGCGCAGGACGCGGGGTGCGCCGGCCACGAGGGCGTCGAAGTCTTCGGTGGCGACCGCATCAGCGTGCCCCTCGAGGCACAGGGCGGTGGCATAGCGTTCGCCGTCGTGATCGGCGGTGACCACGGCCACGCCCAGCGCTTCCATCAGGCGGGTGCAGTCTTGGATCATCTGGGGGTCCAAGTAGACGGTGCCACGCATCAGACGGGCATGCTCGAC
>JBFGSX010000261.1:0-2834 GCA_041566495.1 Thermoplasmatota archaeon | reverse complement strand
TATTCGTAGCCTCGGTCCATGATTGACTGACCCTGCCAGCCACGGGGCATGCGGGGGGTGGCATGGTCGGGCCAAGCCAGGGCATAGGCCGTGACGGGCAGGCTCACCTCGATGGTCGTGCGGCCGGTCGAGGCATGGGCGCCATCATGCCCCGTATCTGGTCCGTCGACACCATCGGAATCAATGCCCTGCGCGAACGCTTCTGGCCACACATCGTCGTAGAGCCCGAGACCTTGCATGAATCGTGCCGCGTCGGCGCGAACGACTTCCTGCGGGACGCTACTGTTGTAGGTGGCCTCGGCGACAGCTTGACCGTTCGTGAAATAGAGCGAGAACTGGACTGGTTGGCGCAATCCATCCTGATCCATGGCGACGCGCCTGTTCGCCGACGGGCCCTCCGGCCACCAATGAACGCTTGTTAGGTTGGCAGGGGGCCCCGGGGCGTCATAACCCATGATCGGCCAGCCCGCGGCCGGGTGCTCTGCGTCGCCCGATGCGACGACCTGCATCCAGGAACCGGGTGCCTCGCCATCGAACCGGTACGCCATGGCGCGGCATTCATCGTGCCACTGTTCGGAGTCATCGAAGGGCTGGAGGCAGCCGGACAGAATCACCATCATGGCGAGCACGCGAAACGCTTGCACGCATCGCCACATGCTGAGTGCTACTTAGCCTCCGCTGGATTGGATGGGTCCGGGGCACACCTTCGCCTTCAGTGAAGAGCGTGAAATGACGGCTACGGTCTCTCGGCGCCGCCTTTAGCGCGCTGTGTAGATGTTCCTGGCCTCTGAGTAGAACTCCAAACTCCACCTGCCACCTTCGCGCCCGACACCGCTCTGCTTCATGCCCCCGAAGGGCACACGTAGATCGCGCACAAGCCAGTCGTTGATCCAGACCATGCCGGTATCGAGGGCTTCGGCGATGTGTTTTGCACGCTCGGCGTCACTGCTCCAGACGCTGGCCGCAAGGCCGTATTGGACGCCGTTGGCCAAGGCGATGGCTTCGGCATCGTCCCTGAAGGATTGCACCGTGACGACCGGGCCAAAGATCTCCTCTTGGACGCAGCGACTGTGTTGACCGAGGCCCGTGATGACTGCGGGTTTGAGCCAGGCGCCTTTCGAGAACGCGTCAGGTAGGTCGGGTGCGCCGCCGCCGTGGACCGTGCCGCCTTCTTGGCGCGCGATGTCAAGGTAGCCTGCCACTTTGTCTCGGTGGGCGTGGCTGACGACTGGTCCAAGCCGGGTGGCGGGGTCCATCGGGTCGCCCACTTGCATGGCATCGACGGCTGCGATCAGGCGCTCGGTGAATGCCTCCGCGATGGCTTCGTGGACGAGGATACGGCTACCGCACAGACAGACTTGGCCCGTGTTGGTGAACCCAGCGCGGACGGCGCCGGCGACGGCCTTGTCGAGGTCCACGTCGTCGCAGATGACGGTGGGGTTCTTGCCGCCCAATTCGAGGCTGAGTTTCTTGAATGTCGGGGCCGCCGCACGGGCCACGATCTTGCCCGTGGAGGTGCCGCCTGTGAAGGAGATGGCGGCCACGTCTGGGCTTTCGCATAGGGGTTGGCCGACTTCGGGGCCAAGGCCATGGACGATGTTCAGCACCCCATCCGGCAAGCCGGCTTCCTTGGCAATCTTGGCCAGGGCCGTGGCGGTCTGGGGGGTCATCTCGCTGGGCTTGGCCACGATGGTGTTACCCATGGCAAGGGCTGGGGCGATCTTCCAGCTCAGCAAATAGAGTGGGAGGTTCCATGGGGTGATGAGGCCGACGACGCCGAGTGGTTTGCGGTGGGTGTAGTTGTGGCCACCCTCCATGGCGTGCTCATCGTCCTCGAAGCCACGGGCGTAGTCGGCAAAGAAGCGGAAGTTGCGCACGGCGCGGGGAATGTCGAGGGTGCGGCTGGTGGTGATGGGTTTGCCCGTGTCTTCGCTCTCCATGCGGGCCAAGTCATCGAGGCGGGCTTCTAGGCCATCGGCGATACGATCCAAGATGTCGCAGCGGGCTTCCCGCGTCATGGACGCCCACGTGGGGAGCGCGGCTTTGGCGACGGCGACCGCGCGGTCGACGTTCTCCTTGCCACTGCGCGGAATCTGGTCGATCACGGCACCTGTGGCGGGATTGATGTCGTCGAGGGTTCGAGCGTCGCAGGACAGCGTCGGTTCGCCATCGACGAAGTTGGGGATCACGCGTACTCCTTCCAGTCGTAGTACCAGCGATCCAGGTCCGGGTCCCACTCATCCCAGGTCGGGACCTGTTCGAGATCGTCGAGGAGCGCCGGGGGGACGACGCCCGGCACGATGAACGCCTTCTGGCGGTGCAATTTGTACGGGTTGCGCAGCTCGAATCCGAGGGTGCCCAGGATGGCGCGGGCCACGTACCACGTGGCTTGGCTGTCCCAGCCGTGCGCGATCTTCACCACGACCCCGAGGCCGTGTGGATAATCGGGGTGTTGGATGGCCATGCCCAGAAGTCCGTCGGCCCCTTCCTTTGCGATGACCTTGCCGCCACAAGACTTGAGGATGGTCGTGTCGAGGCGATTGAAGCCGCCGACCAGGTCTGGGTGGCGGACCATGGCTTCCCAGATCCAATCCTCATCCGGACTCCCCGCGAGGCTGGCGTAGAGACTGGCCAATTCGGCGACGGTGTTGCTGAGTGTCGGGAGGCCGCAACCGTCGCGAGCGACGCGCAAGGGTTCCCAGTCGGCGCCGAGGTGACGGCGGACTTCTTCCATGTACGCTTGGAACCATTCGTGCTGAGGCAGCAAGTAACCGATGCGAGGCCAGCCCTGTTCCCGGCAACCCTTCAGGATCGCTGCGTGTTCGCCACTGCAC
>JBFGSX010000260.1:0-2836 GCA_041566495.1 Thermoplasmatota archaeon | reverse complement strand
GGTGAAGGCTGCGAGAGCATCAGCGCCACCGGCAAGTGCACCATCACCAACATGGGCGCCGAGCACGGAGCCACCACGAGCGTGTTCCCCCACGATGAGCGCATGAACATCTACCTGCGCTCCACGGCCCGCGCCGAGTTGGCCGACATCGCAGACGAACACCACGACATGCTCGTGGCCGACCCCGAAGTCTTGGCCGACCCCGAGAAGTTCTACGACCGCGTCATCCACATCGACCTGGACACCCTGGAGCCTCACCTCGTCGGCCCCCACACACCTGACCTGGCCCGCCCAGTCAGCGCCATGCGGGAAGCGGTGGAGAAGGAAGGCTACCCGGACAAGGTCAGTGCCAGCCTCATCGGTTCCTGCACCAACAGCAGCTACGAAGACATGGTCCGCACCGTCGAGGTCGCCGACCAGGCCGCCGCCCACGGTGGCAAGGCCGTCACGCCGCTGCTGGTCACCCCTGGCAGTGAGCAAGTCCACTTGACCATCCAGCGGGATGGCATCATGGACAAGCTCAACGCCGCCGGCGCCACCGTCCTGGCCAACGCCTGCGGTCCTTGCATCGGGCAATGGAACCGCCCCGCCGAGGACAACGACGAGGTCAACACCATCGTCACCTCGTACAACCGCAACTTCCCGAAGCGCAACGATGGCTCCGCCAAGACCATGGCCTTCATCGGCAGCCCCGAGATCGTCATGGCGTACGCATTGTCCGGCAGCCTCAGCTTCAACCCCATGACCGATCCCTTGATCATCGATGGCAAGGAAGTCATGCTCCTGCCACCCCCGCCGGCCCCCGAGGTCCCTGAGGGTGGCTTCGTGCCGGACCCCGATGGTTACCTCGCGCCCCCGGCCGACTCCTCCGTCGTCAGCGTCGTCGTCGCCCCCGACAGCGAGCGCCTGCAATTGCTGGAACCGTTCCCGGTCCGCACCACCGAACAACTCCAACACATGCCCCTTCTGCTGAAGGCGAAGGGCAAGTGCACCACCGACCACATCAGCCAAGCTGGTCCCTGGCTCCGCTTCCGCGGCCACTTGGACAACATCAGCGACAACTGCTACATCGGTGCCAACAGCGACTTCAACGACCACGTCGGCGGCCGCGTCGACGAAGCCGATGGCAAGGTCAAGCTCTACCCCGAGATCGCTCGCCGCTACAAGGCCGAGGGCGTCACCTGGTGCGTCGTCGGTGACGAGAACTTCGGTGAAGGCAGCAGCCGCGAGCACGCCGCGATGGAACCCCGCCACCTTGGTTGCGGCATGATCATCACGCGCAGCTTCGCGCGCATCCACGAAACCAACCTGAAGAAGCAGGGTATCCTGCCTCTGAACTTCGTGGAGCCCGCAGACTACGACAAGATCTTGGAAGGCGACAAGATCAGCGCCGACGTCAGCGACCTCGCCCCCGGTAAGAACGTCACCGTCACCCTGCACCACCTGGATGGCTCCGAGGAGTCCTTCGAAGGCCGCCACTCCATGAGCGACGACCAGATCAAGTGGTTCTGGGCTGGTAGTGCGCTGAACCTATTGCGCCAGCAATAGGGAAGCGGACTACCAGCTTCGCACGGGTACTCGGCGCAGCCGAGTGCCAGTGCGGGGCCGACAGGTCGCCCAGCGAACTGTTGCACCAACGGCAACAACGCCACCCTCTTCTCCCTCCTCTTCCATCCCTTGCCATGACCGATGTCTTCGTCAACCTGGCCACCCGGGACTTGACCGCCGCGTCAGAATTCTACTCCGGGCTTGGCTTCAAGCCCAATCCAGCATTCACCAATGATGACGCCGCCAGCTTCACCATCGATGAAGGCCGCTACCTCCACTTATTGACGCACGATTTCTTCCAGCAGTTCACGAAGCGCCCCATCGCCGATGGTTCGACCGTGGAGTGCACGGTCGCCATGGGCGCCGACGACCGCGCCGCCGTGGATGCCATGGCCACGAAGATCCTGGCGCTCGGAGGCGTGGAAGAGAATCCCGCCCAGGATCTGGGCTTCATGTACGGCCGTTCGTTCCGCGACCTGGACGGGCACATCATCGAGTTCTTCTGGATGGACCCCACCCAGTTGCCTCCGAGCTAGGTTCAGTAGCGGACGGCGTAGGCCTTCAGATTGAAGTCCAGGTCGACCGCGTGGATCTCGCCGTCTTCGACCATGTAGGGTGCGATGTCGTAGTAGCTGCGCACCCGGCCTGGTTCCAGCCATTCCAAGGTCTGGTTCGGAGACTCCCACCACATCGGGATGATGGGGACTTCAAACGTGGCGAAGCCCGGACCTCGGACATCGCTGTCCGGGTACAGGAAGTACACCCATTGCGCGGGGCTGAACTTGACCTTCAGCGCCGGTTCCTCCGTCTCCGGCGTCCAGGTCAATTCGAGGCGGATCGCGTCCGTGCCAGGCAAGACCGGAGAACCGTCTGGAGACGAGAATCCGGGGTAGCTGCCCCCGACGCCCAGGTCGTTGTGGCCTGGTTCGTCTTGATAGATGGCTTGCCACGAACCGCCGAACTCGTGGAACAGGTACTCGTCAGCCACCCACAAGGCATCGATCTCGGTCTCGTTCCACTCCCGGGGCACGGGCGCCGGGCCGGCTTGGGGCGTATATGTGATGTCGAACGGGGTGCTGTCCATGGCATCCCATTCACTGTTCTGGAACGCCGCATGGTCGTGGTGGGGTTGGATCCGGACGTGGACCTCCGGTGGGGCTCCGGTCTCATTGCTGGGGAAGCGGAAAGTGTGTGCATCATCGACGTAGGGCACCACATCGCCGGCCAGGAGTTCGTACAGGGCGTGGACGCTGCCGGTGGGAGCCCCCTCGACCAGGGTGACGTCTGC
>JBFGSX010000259.1:0-2858 GCA_041566495.1 Thermoplasmatota archaeon | reverse complement strand
TGCGATCAGGCTGGGCACAGGAATGGCTGCACCCGGCATCTTACTTCAACCCGTGGTCAGCACACTTCCGTGTCCACGCTCCGCTCAACGCCGCCATAAGTCAACCCCATGACTTGGCCGAGGGTCTGGTTGACCTGCACTTGCACGGTCTCCCAATCGATCTCGGCGCTGCTGATCGTGACCCGGTCATCGGAATGGATAGTCAATTGGGTGCGGGTGCCGTCCAGGCCAAAGGTGCGGGCCCAGGATTGATCCGATACGAGGGTGGCGCCCGGGAAACCGTCCCAGGCCGCTTCGACGACGCCTGGTTCGTCCCAGGAAGCCTGCAGGTACCCGTTGCCTCCGCAGTGGCCCTCCCCTGAGGCGACGAAGACGGCCCCTGCGGCCATGGCGATGAAGAAGCCAGCAGCGACAACGAGGACGCCTGGGAGGATGGCTTTGCGAGGCAGGTTGCGCCAGGAGACGACCCCGATGACGCCGATCAGGGCGAGGCCCAAGACCAGTGTGTTGACGGCCATGAGGCTGCGGGCGTTACCTTGGAAGACCGATTCCCCCGCCACGACCCAGAGCGCCAAGAGGGCTACGCCGAGCAGCAAGAGCACGGCGATGAACCACTTGTCCCTCCAAGGCGAAGCCACGCGGGGGGAGCTTCACGACGATGGATGAAGCTGACGGCGTCAGGCAATGGCTTGGGGCTCGATCGTGGGCAGCGCCGCGATCAATTCGAGTTTCTCCTCGAAGGCCTCGATCTTGTAGAGGTCGCTGCGGGTCGCCGGTTTGTCGGGGCCCAATAGGTCGCACAATTCGGGGCCAAGACTGGTCTCGTAGGTGCCCATGCGCTTGGCGTGCTCGACGATCTCCATCTTGTCCAAGCCCAGGAGCGGGCGCAAGATGGGGAGGGTGGAAGCGGATTCGAGAGTGGCGAGGTTCTCCAGGGTCTGGCTACTGACTTGGCCCAGGTTCTCCCCGGTGACGATGACGTCGCAACCGGTCTCCCTGGCCACTTTGTCAGCCAAGCGGTAGAACATGCGCTTCTGCAAGACGAAGTAGAATTTGTGGGCGTCGCGGTCGACGGGGATCTTTCCCAGGGCTTCACCCAGCTTGGCGACGTGCACGGTCTTGATGCCGAGCAACTTGGCCAGTTGCTTGACCTTGATGACGGAGGCGTCATCGGTGATGGGTTCGAATGAACAGTGGAGGGCTTCCAGTTCGACGCCTTGGTCGAGCATCATCTGACCCGCGACCGGACTGTCGATGCCGCCAGAGAGTAGGAGGAGCGCCTTCACAGTGTTTCCACGCCCCCGGGACGGATAATGGTTGGTCTATCCGCCATCAAGCGAACTCCGGGGTCTCGGCGTAATCCGCCGGGTCCAAGCTGAACAGGTCGTAGCATTCCTCCCCGCAGAATCGGTAGACGGTGTCCTTGTGCTGGTAGTGGAAGATGGTCTGGCTCCGCCAGAACGCTTTGCCACAGACCGGGTCGACTTCCCTGACGTGGCCTTCGGGGATGTATTTCTCGGGGTGTTCTTCGAAGATGATCATGCATTCTTCGCTGCAGAACGTGTAGACTTGCCCGTCCCGCGTGACGGCGGCGCCGACGCGGTCGCCACGGACGATCATGTTGCAGACAGGATCGCGCAACGTGGTGGCGGGGTCCGTTGGGCGCTGCGCCATGCACTCGCTTGGGCGGCCAAGGGGGTCAACCTCAACGGTTTGGGGACAGCGGACGGGGGGCTGTTCGATCTCAGCAAATGTACCCGGAGACGTGCATTTCATCCGGAATCGGCAAGCCTTGTTCCTCCATGACCCTGCGGACGTCGGCTTTGACCACGGCATCCTCTTCGAGCTCCATCCATTGGTGATCCATGCTAGCAAGGCCGAATGCATCCACGGAGAGCTTGTAGTCGTCGAAGAACATGTGTTTCATGGCCACCGTGAAGTGAAGGCGCCACCCGGGCACGTCCGTGTCTTCCCGACCGGTGCCATTGTAGCCCAAGCGCTCGAGGAGTCCGGGGCCATTGATGTCACCGTCGATGGGGATGCTGTATTGCTTGATGGGGCGGGGTTCGTCGTCGATGGCGATCTCGCCGTGGCCTGTGTCGCCACTGGCCAAGAAGCGCTGCACGTGGTCATCGATCTGGGGCTCGGTGAGGTCTGTGGCGTTCTGCAGGAGCCGCCTGGCATCATCGCCCAACCCCTGCAAGGATTGGGGATTCCAGTCGGTGGCCATGAGTTGCCCATCATGGATCATGGCGCCTTCCCGGGACGCGTTGCGGAACATGATGGTGTTGAGGGCGACGTTGGGGATGCCCACGTCGATGCCCTTTGGTGGGACCACGTCGGTGGCCATGGCGTCAAAGAGGGTCGGGTCTTCCCAGTAGGCGACCGATGGGGTGTAGCCACAGTGACCGAAGCCGATACACCCGGCCAGCATCAAGGACAGGACCGCCAAGGCGCGCATACGGCTTGATGCGTGCTGGGAGGCATGAATGCGTCGGTCGTTTGGTTGAAACGCCAGCCCGGGGTCGTGTGGTTGTGTTCGACGTGGCGGTCATCGGGGCAGGGTGCATCGGTGCCAGCACCGCCAAGCACCTGGCCGAAGGGGGCCACAGCGTCGTTGTCCTCGAAAAGGAACCTCGACCCGCCATGCATCAATCGGGCCGCAACTCTGGTGTCATCCACGCGGGCTACAATCTGACGCCAGGTTCCGCCAAGGCGCGTTTCTGCGTCGAGGGCAGCCGGGAGATGCGGGCCTATTGCAAGGAGCGGGGTGTGGGGATGGAGCAGGGGGGCATCCTCGTCATCGCCGACGAATCGCGCCTATCCGTCATCGACGACCTGCTCGCCAAGGGCCGCGC
>JBFGSX010000258.1:0-2874 GCA_041566495.1 Thermoplasmatota archaeon | reverse complement strand
GGTCCCTGTCCGCCGGGTGACCAAGATCGTCGAGATCGCAGGCAGCACGGCGGCCGGCATCATGGCCATCCCTGTCTTCGAGTACGACGCCGCAGAGGACCGGTTACGCTTCACTGGGCGAAATAACTCGTTTATTCTCGAAGACAAGATCGCGACGCTGCTGGGTTTGTCAGATACTCGCCAGATCTATGGCACCCTGGAGCGCCGAGCGAGCATCCTTGACCGCATGCTCCACGATGGGGTGGTGGAGTCCAAGGAAGTGGACGAGATCATCTCCGCCTTCATGGAGGGCGGCGAAGAGAACCTGCCATTCCAATTGGAGGTCGTGGCATGAACGCCGAGCAACGCAACGCTGCGGAAGCGCAACAGCAGACCTTGTTCGCGGTGGGGGGCGGCGTCACGACGGTGCTGGTGTTCGTCACGGTCTTCCTGTTCGGTCCATTCGATGGATCCATGCGCATCATGGCGTCCCTGGCAGTGGCGGGAGTCGCGGGCGGCCTCGTGTTCTTCATGCCCCGTCTGAAGGATGGTCAGAGGGGTGACCGTATCGACGAGGCGTTGCCGTTCTTCATCACCCACTTCGGGGTCCTAGCGACGACCGACATGCCTCGCAACGAGATGCTGCGCATCTTGGCGGGAAACCAAGAGTACAAGGAGATCGCCATCGAAATGGGCCGCATCCACCGCCTCACCACCGAGTGGGGCCTCAGCATGGTGGACGCCGTGCGCGCCGTGAGCGCCAACACCCCGAGCGCCGTGTTTGCCGAGTTCCTGCTCCGCTTGGCCCACGCCGTCGAGTCAGGGCAGAGCATCGAGTCGTTCTTGAAGAGCGAGCAGAAAGTGGTCATGGAGCAATATGGCAGCATCTACCGTGCCCAGCTACTGAAGGTCGATGGCTGGAAGGAGACGTACGCCAGCGCGGTGATGACCATCGGTTTCATGGCCGTCTTCGCAGCCATCATCCCGATCCTCGCTGGCGGCAATGTCATGGTGCTGATGTTGGGCGTCTGCGGCTTGGCCGTCTTCATCGAGGTCATGCTGGGCATCATGCTGCGGGAACGCATCCCCACCGATCGATTGTTGCCCAACCGCGACATCGACACCCGTGAGGAGCGGCACATCAAAATCGCCACCATGGCAGGCTTCGGAGCGGCTGTCGTCATCGCCGGCCTCACATACGCCATGTACTCGTTACCCGTGGCATTGATGGCCGGCGTCGTGCCCCTTATCGTGCCGGGCATCATGGCCACCAGATCCGAACAACGGATCCGTCAGCGAGAGGACGATTTCCCGGCGTTCATCCGATCCCTAGGCGCCGCAGCGGCGGCCCGCGGCGGGGGCATCCGGGACGTCATGGAGCACGTGCAGACCAACAAGCTGGGCGCCTTGACGGAATCCGTCCAGGCCTTGTACCGTCGGCTGGCCTGGCACATCGATGACACCCGCGCATGGAGCCGCTTCGGCGCCCAGACCGGTAGTCGCCTCGTCGATTCCTTCACAGATATGTTCGTGCACGGCATCCGTAGCGGTGGCAAGCCAGGCATCATCAGCCAGATCATCAGTGACAACATGATCCACATCATGGGCCTGCGCACCAACCGACGGGCCACTGCTGGAGCGTTCCGGGGCGTCTTGCTGGGCTTGGCCGGGGGCATGAGCGTCGTCTTGTTCGTCGGCGCCGGGGTATTCGGCTCCCTGGTGGGGCTCTTCGGAGAATCGGCAGACCTACTGGCCGAACAGGGCCTGCTCGAGATCAATCCGAATCAGGACATGAGTGGCATCAGCCTGCTGTTGTTCGGCGTGGTGGCTGTCCACGCGGCGGCCTCCGCGTTGTTCTTCAAACAGGTGGAAGGGGGCCGCACCGCCGCCTGCCTGCTATGGGTCGCCATCCACATGTGGCTGGGCGTCGGGGTGGCCGTGATGGTCGAGAAGGGCCTGCCTAACTTCGTGGGCGGCTGACGCTCAGCCATCGTAGCAGCCTCGCTATCGCTAGGCGTCAAGGGGACGAGAGGCGGGCCTACTTCTCCAAGAACTCGTCAAAGTAGCGGGTCAACGCAGTGGAGACGATGTCGCTGAAGTTCTTGCGCTTCGTCATCCGAGTGTAGTGCAGACGCAGCACCTGGTCTACAGGAAGCTTGACCTTCACTTCCTTGAGGTCAGCTCCGTCAGATTCCAGACCAGAGAGGGCTTTGCCGACCCCCTTTTCACCCAGCACCATACCAGCAAGCATTGTTGGAGCGGTATATAGGGGTTTATTATCGTGAACTTCCGAAATAGCGGGAGCAGGGGGCGCCGCAATCCGCGACGCCACCCGCTCCGGTGGCCCGATGGGGCCCGCTTCAATCCAGCAATATCACTTGTTGACGGCGTGGATCGCCTTGCCGTGCAGGGCTTCCGCCGCTTCCATGATGCCTTCGCTCATGGTCGGGTGGGGGTGCACGGTAAGAGCAAGGTCTTCGACCGTTGCGCCCATCTCCATGGCCAAGACGGCCTCGGTGATGAGGTCGCTGGCGTGCTGGCCCAGGATGTGGACGCCGAGGATCCGGTCGGTCTTCGCGTCGGCGATGACCTTGTAGAATCCTTCCGTCTCATCGTCAGCCAGGGCCTTGCCTAGGGCAGCCACGTTGAACTTGCCCGTCTTGATCTCACGGCCAGCTGCCGTGGCTTGCTCTTCACTCATGCCCGCGGTGGAGACCTCGGGGTCGGTGAAGATGACGCCAGGGATGGTGACCCAGTCCGCGGCGGCGCTCTTGTCGCCACTCAGTGCCTCGGCAGCCACGATGCCTTCCTTGCTGGCCTTGTGAGCGAGCATGGGGCCATGGGTGATGTCGCCGATGGCGTAGATGTGGGAGACGTTGGTCTGCATCTGCTGGT
>JBFGSX010000257.1:0-2879 GCA_041566495.1 Thermoplasmatota archaeon | reverse complement strand
CGGTCCCCGGCTGCGGCAACCACATGCCCACCAGTGCCTTGTGGTTCATCGATGTCACCAACATCGAGACCCCCACCCCGGTGGGCTACTACCAGGTCAGCCACGACGCCATCGGCGCCAGCGCCGAAGAAGGCCGCCCTATCTACTGCAGCACCCACTTCGGCACCCTCGTCGAAGACCGCCCCATGATGGTCATGGGCCACTACTCCGCCGGCACGGCATTGATCGACTTCAGCGACCCCGCCAACGCCAAGGAGGTCGCCCTCTACACCGCCGCCGGCACCAACACCTGGGAATCCCGCTACTACAAGGGCCACGTCTACACCGGTGACACTGGCCTCGGTATGGAGATCCTGAAGCTCATCTAAGGTGGACCATGCGCATAGTACTGCTTACAGCCATCCTGCTCGCCACGGCCCTCGCGGGCTGCACCGATGAACCCGCCGGGACCCCGGATCCTGACCCCGTCACGCCCGGCAGCGGCCCGTCGTTCAACAACACACAACCTGACACCGTCGTCGGCCTCGAGTTCGTCAGCCAGTTGACGTACCCCAACTCCACGACGCCCTTCCGCAGTGGCAGTGGCATCTGGGCCTACGGTGACCACGTGTACGGCAGCGCCCTCGGCGCTGGTTTCTTCATCGCGGACATCAGCGACCCCGAGAACCCGCGCCTGGTCTACAATGCCACCACGGACGCCGCAGACCCCAGCAACAACACCATCACCAGCTTCGCCCGCGACGCTGACGTGGTCGCTCACCCCGACGGCCGCATGACCCTCGTCCTGGCCACCCAGAACGACGGTATGCATGTCTGGGACGTCACCGTCCCCGCCGCGCCGGTCTTCGGAGCCCGCGTCGAAGTGGACCCGAACCACAACATCGCCGTCATCCCCGGTACCGAACTGGTGTTCAACAGCCAATCCGGTGGCCTAGGACGCAGCAACGACCTCGTGGACCTCAGCGACCCCATGCGCCCCGTCGTCGTGGGCACCTACGGCAACCACGGCTGCCACGACATCACGTTCTACGGCAGCCTCGGAGACGCCAAGTTCCGCGCGTACTGCGCCGGTATCCAGCGCACCGAGATCTGGGACATGAGCCAATTCAACCCGGACCAACCTGGCTTCGGTATCGACGTCATCTCGACGGTCGAAGGCGAAGACAGCCCCGTGGTCGGCAACCCTGCCTTCGGTGCTGCTCCTCTGCGCACCCTGCACCACTTGGCCATGGTCAATGAGGACGCCACGGTGCTCATCATCGGTGACGAACACAACGGTGGCGGCAGCCCCGGTACGTGCTTCTTCAACCAACAAGGCCTCAGCACGCCCTTTGGCGCCCTGTGGTTCTACGACATCACCGACGAGACGGACCCGCAGCTCCTGAGCTGGCTCAGTGCCCCGCTTGTGCAGCCGGAACCCCAGCCCGAAGCGGACCCCAACTACGATCCGCTTGGCGATGTCCCAAACTGCACGGCGCACTTTGGCACCTTGATCCCCGGCGAAGAGAAGCTGGTGATGTCCTGGTACAGCGCCGGCGTCTTGCTGATCGACTTCAGTGACCCCTCCCGGCCACTCATCCTGGACCAGTACCAGGCGAACCCCACCAACCCGTGGGACGCTCGGGTGCACAATGGCTACGTCTTCACCGGCGATATCGTGCGCGGGATGGACGTTCTCCGGTTGGTGTGAGCGCCGCGAGCAGCGACCGGAGCGAACAGGTCCGCAAGGACCTGTGAGTCTAAGGCTCGTTTAGCGAGGCTTTGGACGCCCGAGCGTAGCGCGGGAGGCCTTCGTGGCGTGCTTGCACGCCGCGATGGACGTTCTCCGGTTGGTGTGAGCGCCGCGAGCAGCGACCGGAGCGAACAGGTCTGCAAGGACCTGTGAGTCCGAAGCTGGTCTGATCTTCGGACACCAAACCCTCTTCCCTTTCTCCACCCTTTGACAGCCCCGGCCCCAAGCCCTAAACCACAAACGCAAGTGTTTGGGGCGTGGAAGAGAAGGAAGCCATCGCGGGACGCCAACTCTGGCGCTTGTTCCCGTACGTCAAACCGTACAAGGTACGCATCTCCGTGGGGCTTCTCACGAACGGCGCCGCGCGCTTGTTCGATCTCTTGCCGATGGTCATCATCGGCCTCCTCGTCGACCGCATCGCCTCTGCGAGCGGCCTGAGCCAAGCGGGATTGGAGACCCAGGACTTCATCTTCTACGGCGCCGCGATCCTCGCGACGTTCCTTGGCCTGGGCATCTTCCAGACCGGCAGCGACTACGCGTGGGACACCCTAGCACAGAAGGTGCGACACGACATCCGCCTGCATCTGTACGGGCACTTGCAGACCCTGGACACAGCGTACTTCGAAGAACGCCAGACCGGGGACATGATGGCGGTCGTCGGCCAAGACGTGGACAACCTGGAGAACTTCCTCGCAGACGCCACCACCAGCATCGTACGCTTGGTCGTGACGTTCCTGGGTGTGTTCGGGTTCCTGTTGTGGCTCGACTGGCGCCTGGCATTGCTCCTGTTCGCGCCACTGCCCTTCGCGATCTTTGCGGTGCGCTACTTTGCCACGCGCGTGCAACCCCAGTACCGTCGCAGTCGCGCCGCCGTGGGTGCCATGAACAGCATCCTGGAGCAGAACCTGCAAGGGATGGGGGTCATCCAGGCCTACACGGCTCAGAGCCACCAGGCCAAGCGCATCGAAGTGCAATCCGCCGAATACCGTGACTCCGCCGTCAAGGCCGCCCAAGAGCGGGCGCGTTTCGTGCCGATGCTCTACATCATCGCGGGCATCGCCTACGCGGGCCTTATCGGTGTCGGCGGCTGGATGGTCCTGGCTGGCATGGGCCCCACGATCGGGGACTACGTCACGTTCATGTTGTT
>JBFGSX010000256.1:0-2883 GCA_041566495.1 Thermoplasmatota archaeon | reverse complement strand
GTCAGGACCTCATGACCATCGATCTCTAGGACCAAGGCGGTGGTGTCCAGGATGTCCTGGTTGTCATCCGCGATGAGGATCTTCATGGGAGTGTGAAGAAGAACGCTGCTCCTTCTCCTGGCGCGGATTCAGCCCACACTTCACCGCCGTGGCGGTGGATGATGCGGTCGACGGTGCTCAGACCTACGCCGGAGCCCTCGAAGTCGGCGCCATGGGAGCGTCGGAACGGCTCGAAGATGGCCTCTGCCACTTTGCTCTCGAAGCCAGGCCCGTCGTCTCGGACGACGAAGGCGGGTCCGCGGGATGTCTCGGTGGCCATGAAGGAGATGCGTGCCGTGCCTGGAGCGGTGTACTTCCAGGCGTTGCTGATGAGGTTCTGCAATACGATGCCCAGCAGGGCCTTGTCGGCTTGGGCTGTGAGGTCGGGGTGGATCTCGAACATCACGTTGCGAGCCTTGTCCGACATCTGCAGGTTCTGTGCGATCTCGTGGGCGAGGGCCGACAGGTTGACGGTGCGCTTCTCGAGGGGCGCTTGGCGGGCGCGGCTCAATTGCAGCAACGCATTCGTCATGTCCTGCATCGTCTTCACGGTGTGACCCATCTTGTCGAGGTACTGGCGCCCCGGCGCGTCGAGGCCGGCACGGTAGTGTTCCCCGAAGAATTGCAGGAGAGTGTTGAGGACCGTGAGCGGGTTCTTCAGGTCGTGGCTGGCCGTGTGGACGAAGGCATCCAGTTCACGGTTGGCCATTTCCAGTTCCCGCTGGGTCTGCACGAGGTCCGTGACCTCGGCGATGTAACCAACGACTTCCTTGACCTTGCCATCCTCACCCATGATGGGCTTGGGGAAGTGACGGAAGTGGCGGTCGCCGATCTGGTTCGTGAAAATGGTGGAGACGCCTTGGAAGGCCAGCTCGAAGTGCTCCTCCAGTTCGGGGGATGCCCCACCCGGGAACAAGTCGTGCAGACTCTTGCCCTGGATGTCCTTGGTGGTAAGCCCAAACGCTTCGGCAAGGCCCCCTTCGTTGAGGCTCCAGTAGATCTTCCCGTCGTCGCCCTTGTAGCATCGGAACAGGACATCTGGCAGGGTCCGGACGACCTCCATGATGTCTGCGGCCGGGATCGTCTCTGGCATACAATCTTCGGGTAATCCTAGGAAGGCTTTGAAATATCCCTTTCAGGCGCCGCTGCGCTGTAGAATGGCCCGCGCTTGTCGGATCAATGGGATGTCTATCATCTTTCCATCCAATGAAATGACGCCGCCCTCTTGGGCGCCGCCACTCTCCGCAGCATGCACCACCCTCTGCGCCCAGGCGATCTCGTCGGGGCTGGGCATCCAAGCGGCGTGGGCGGCAGCCACTTGCGTGGGGTGTAGGCACATTTTGCCCGCATAGCCCAGGCCGACGGCTTCGTCCGCTTCACGCTGGAAGCGCTCCGTGTCTTGGTAGTCGGCGGTGATCATGTCGATGGCCACCACACCCGCGGCTGCAGCGGCAAGGGCCACCAGGCTCCGTGGGACCGCGACTTCACGGTTACGGGCTGTGCGGCGCATGCCCGCGTCGGCGGCCAGGTCTTCGGCGCCGAAGGCCACCGCGGCCACGCGGGGCAAAGCCGCCAAGGCCTGGGCGTTCAGGACGCCGCGAGCGGTCTCAAGGATCAGCAAGAGGTGCGTGCCTTCAGGCAAGCGATCGATGAGCGGGTGCAGGCTGTCAGGGTCTTCGGCCTTGGGCACGACGATGATGTCTGGCCGGTGCGGGAGCACGGCATCCAGGTCGGCCTGGGCCAGATCACCCGGCCACGCATTGATCCGGACGGCCCGTTGGCAAGGTGAAGTGGCGTTGGCCAAGACGCCAGCCACGGCGTTGCGGGCGGCGCCCTTGTCTTCGGGCGCGACCGCGTCTTCCAGGTCGGCGACGACCACGTCCGCTGCGCCCTTGTCCCAGGCCTTCTGGATGCGTTCCGGGCGCATCCCGGGCGTGAAGAGGACGCTGCGCCAGAGGCTCATGCCGTCTCCTTGCTGCGGATGAGAGCGGAGCGACTGTAGGTGCACACGAGGGTGCCTTCCTGGTTGTGGACGTCGTGTTTGATGCGGACGACGCCTCGACCGGGCTTGCTGCTGGGGCGGGAATCAAGGACTTCGCTGCGTACTCGAAGGCGGTCGCCGGGGTGCACGGGTGCCGGGTGGCGGACGTCTTCGTAGCCAAGGTTGGCGATGAGTGTGCCTTCGGTGAGGTCTGGGACGCTGATGCCGACACTGGCGGCGAAGGTGTACAGGCCGTTGACGAGGACGTCTCGGAACCCTTGTTGTTTGGCCGCTTCCGCGTCCAGGTGCAAGGGCTGCGTGTTGTGGGTCAGTTCGCAGAACCGGGCGTTGTCATCTTGGTTGATCAACAACTCCTGGTCGTGTTCGATGACGTCGCCGATATGGAACTCCTCAAACCACTTTCCGGGCACGAGGGGATGAGTGCACATCATCCCAAGAAGCCTCTGTTCCAAACCCAGCGTTTTTTATTCAAGTTAGTCCGATGGTGGAGCAGGTCCGGCTATGCCCGCCAAGAAGTCTCCTACCAAGAAGCCTGCAACTGCGGCCAAAGCTGCGACGAAGAAATCCCCGGCGAAGAAACCCGCGCCTAAAGCGCCGGCAGCCAAGTGTGCTGCCCTGACGGCCGCAGGAAAGCCGTGTTCTCGCTACGCGTCGGGCCGCTCCAAGTACTGCGCTAGCCACAAGGGTTACCGTCCGTCCGCAGCCAAGGCCGCATCCAAGACGGTCGCCTCCAAGGCCCCGGCAACGAAGGCAGCCGCCAAGAAGGCTCCAGCCAAGAAGGCAGCCGCCAAGAAGACCGCTGCGAAGAAGGCCCCGGCAAAGAAGGCAGCCGCCAAGAAGGC
>JBFGSX010000255.1:0-2890 GCA_041566495.1 Thermoplasmatota archaeon | reverse complement strand
TGCCCTTCGTATGGGCCAGCAATTCAATGGCCACGGGGTCCCCTTGCATGCCCCCGTCCATGGTATCGGTCGGGATGCCGATGATGGTGAACGCCTCGGCGGCACGGTTGGGGCCGTTCTGGAACGGCGTCGAGTAGATGGCCTGGGCGGCCGCCGCGGCGCCAGGAGTCCCCGGAGCATCCAGGATGATGGGGGTGGGGACGACGACGGTTCCTTCCAAGTCGTCGCCACCGAGCACCTCCCAATGGACGGTGGTGCGGGCATTGCCATGGTTGACGACGTGGATGTCGTACGTCAATTGCTTCTGCGGGCCAGCCATCTTTGTGGAGATGCTGGTCTGGATGGAGATGTTACCGTACCACGTCATCGTGAGTGGCTGCTCCACGGACAACGCCTCAGAGACGGCGTCGCCTGACTCGTCATGTACCTGGAACTCATGGATCGTGGTCAAGGGGACTGCGCCCGGAACCGTGCGGTCACCCAACAGGGAGAACGGCACCGTCATGGCGAGCTGATCGCCGGAGATGCAGTGGTCGTCGGGCAGCGGCGTCCGCGACGGCTCCGAGGGCAACAGGCCATCATACTCCGTGGTGATGGCGTGGGCGAGGTAGCGGGGTGCCGAGTGGATGGGGTCGGTGGCAGCGTCGCATCGCAACTGTACCGTCACTTGGGCCGGGGCAGCCTCATCGATCGCCAATGGTGGCAGGTCCGGCGCCATCGCCTCCAGGGATAGTCCCTGGACGGTGGGCAAGAGACACAAGATCATGGCCAAGGCGAGGAGGCGCATGCCAGAAACCCGGGTTCGGCCTTGAAAGGGCTGCTGGTCGCTTTGCTGAACGCCCGCGCTCACCGTCGGGCCTATGAGGGCCCGCCGGGTCGCCCACCCGTTGACGGATTGGATTGGCCTCTACCTTGAGGAGGATATCGGCAGCGGCGACCTGACCAGCAACGGCATCCCTGCCCTTGCCGACGATGGCGCAGCGCGCATGGTCATGCGGCAACCCGGCGTCGTCGCCGGCCTTCGACACGCCATCGAGGTGTTCGCCCGCCTGGGCGCCACGGCCGAACCCATGTGCAAGGACGGCAGCGAAGTGGAAGCCGGGGTGACCGTGCTCACGGTCACGGGTCCCGCAAAGGCGATCCTCGCCGCCGAACGCTTGGCCCTCAACATCGTCGGCCGCATGAGTGGCATCGCCACAGAGACCCGCCGCCTCGCTGGCCTCCTGGCTGAAGCGTGCTGCGGCGCCATCGTCACTGGCACCCGCAAGACCACGCCGGGTTTCAGGGCCTTCGAGAAAGAGGCCATCGTGCTTGGTGGTGGAGATCCTCACCGGATGGGGCTCTACGATGCGATGATGGTCAAAGACAATCACCGGGAAGCGGCCGGAGGCACAGGCATCGCCACAGCCATCCTGCGAGCCGCCCACCCAGACATCATGCTGGAAGTCGAAGTGGAATCCCTGGAGGATGCCTTGGCCGCTGCTACCAACGGGGCCGACTGGCTCCTCATCGACAATCAAAGCCCCGAGACCGGCCGTGACTGGGCTGAGACCGTCTGGGAGGCGCATCCCGAGGTCAAGATCGAGGCGAGCGGGGGCATCACTTCGGACAACCTCGTCGCCTATGGCTGGGCGGACCGCATCAGCCTCGGCGCCTTGACCCACGCGGCAAGGAGTCTTGACGTGGGCCTGGACTGGGGGTCGGCATGACCAACATCCCAGACGATCACCCCCGGGCCAAGAGCCTCCGGGTCAGGGAACTCATGAAATCCGCCGTCGAAGCAGGCCTCGTCCACGGCACAGGCCTCATCGCCCACGGCCGCGGAGAAGCATTCGATTACTTGTTGGGTGAACAGACGCCTCCTGAGGCCTTCGAAGCGTGCGCCCAAGCCGCCCGCCTCCTGATGGAGGCCAGGCAACCCGTCCTGAGCCTCAACGGCAACGTCGTGGCCCTCGCCGCGGCGGAGTGCGTAGCGCTGCAACGGGCCTTGCCCAAGCTCCGGCTCGAGGTCAACCTCTTCCATCGCACCCCCGAACGCATCGACGCGCTCATCGCAGCCATGGAAGTAGCTGGCGCCAAGGATGTCTTGGGCCGCGACCCCGACGCACACATCCCGGGATTGGCTTCCGACCGCGCCTTGTGCTGCGAGGCGGGCATCGGGGACGCCGACGTCGTCTTGGTGCCCTTGGAAGATGGCGATCGGTGCCAGGCCTTGAAAGCCATGGGCAAGACGGTCATCACCATCGACCTCAACCCGTTGAGCCGGACCGCCCAGGCAGCGGATGTCACCATCGTGGACGAACTGACCCGTGCCATGGTCCACTTGGCCCATGCAATGGGGTCGCCGGCCACGGAGGCCTATGACAACCAAGACATCCTGCAGCGGGTCAAAGCAAGGATGGCTGCCGGCCTGCAATGAACGGCCCCTTCATCATACCCAGCGACCAAAGTCGTTAAGCACAACCTCGTCCACGTGGGCTCAATGCGTGCTCTCGTCGCGACGCTCCTGACACTATGTGTGCTCCTTCCAGGCTTGGCCTCCGCGGGCCCCGCCAGCACCGACCACGCCTTCGATCATGACGTCCTCGACGTCGTCGTCTCCGGCAACGGCGCTGCCCTTGGCATCGCTATGAAGGACGACGGCAGCGTCACAAACCTCAACGCAGACCAAGACACCTGGTTCTTGATGAAGGTCACCCCAGGTGGCCTCGATGTCGTGCAGCGCGGCGACGTGGACCCCGCGGTCTGCGACAGCAACGTCCAGGTCGAAGACACCTGTGACAGCGACGCCCAGCACATCGCCATCTCTGCTGACGGGACCCGCCTCGCCGTGGCTGGCCCCATCGACGCATCCTCATCGGTCCTGGTCCTGGTGGACGCTGGCGGCGTC
>JBFGSX010000254.1:0-2892 GCA_041566495.1 Thermoplasmatota archaeon | reverse complement strand
CTTCATCAGCGCGTCGTTGACGTTCATGACCGGGATTTTCAGCTTCCCTTCGTCATGCATGGATTGGAAGCGGATGACGCCCGTGGTGGTCTCTTCGGCGCCGCCGATGAGGTCTTCGAGGCAGTCGGTGCGCTTGGTGTGGGCAAGGAACCCCAGGTCGCCGCCGTCGTCGATGACGAGGTGGGGCTTGTGGTCGAGGATCCACTCTAGCGAAGCGTAGTACTCGTCCGGGTTCTGGCCCTTCTTGGCCATGGTGGGGAGTTCGTAGTGCTCGTTCATCGCGACGACGACGCGGTCGTCAGTGGAGTCGGGGTTGCAGCCAGCCAGGCGCACGTCGGCGCCGGCGGCTTGCAGTGCCAGGGCGAGGTTACAGGTCTTGGCTTCCACGTGCAGCGCCATGCCGACGCGGAGGCCTGCAAGGGGTTGCTCGTCTTCGAAGCGGGTGCGGATGGCGCCAAGGACGCCCATGTGGCGGCGGGCCCACTCGATGCGGCGGACGCCCTCCTCGAGGAGCTCCGGCGTGGACTTGGGCGTCAATTGCAGTTCAGGCACAGGCCCTGGACGGATGCGCCTTCATAGATGGTTTGGGGCGGGGGCTGCGACCCGGCGGGCCTCTCGCCCGAACCACAAAACGCTGAAGCATAGCACAAGGGCGCACCCCACAGCCACCCACGACCACGTGGTCGCGTCGGTGGCGGCTAGGGCGCACGCGATGTCGTACGTGGTTGAGCCCGAACAGTACGTGGCGGCCCGGAACCACAGGGCCCACGCGGAGATTCCGGCACCGGCGACGGCCAATAATGCGGTGGCCCACGCCCACGTCTTCATGCCAACGCTCCCCCGCAGTGGCCACAGAATCGCGCGGTGTCGGGGCTCAGCCCCTTGCAGCCGGGGCACCGTAGCCGTGGAGCACCTTGGCTGCCACCGGTGACGATGACGACCTGTTGCTGTTGTTGCTGGCCGCCACCCCGCCGGGCCAGGACGGCGATGAGGAAAATGATCCAGAAAAGGGGGTTGAACAGTGTGAACAGCGCGATGCCGAACACCGCTTCCATGCCGTCGGCGGCGTCGCCGATCAGCAGGGAGATGAGGAGGATGGAGACCGCGATGGCGATGATGGGGATGTAGATGCGGCGTGGGTCGGTCATGCGCCGGCCCCGCAAGAGGTGCAGAACGCCGACGGCCCCTTGGCCTGGCCGCACGCAGTGCAGTAGCTGCCCCCGGTGACCACGACGATCTGTTGCTGTTGTTGCTGGCGAGCGCCACTGGCGAGGCCGACGATGAGCAGGATCAGGCCAACGATCCCAGTGCAGATGGAAAGGGGGAGGACGATGAGGAAGAACACGAAGGCATCCTCCCATGCACCCACCATGTCAGACATGGCCAGGGGCACGATGAAGGAGAGCCCGAGAAGGACGCCTCCTGCGATGGCCAGGCCCCGGTTCATGCGCTATTACCGCAATCGGGGCAGAAGCGGGCCCCGTCGGGCATCCGGGCCTGGCAGTTGCCGCAGACGGCGTGGATGGGTCCGCCTTGGCTGATGACCCGTCCGCCGCCGAGGACAATGGATTGCTGTTGGCTGCCGCCTCCGCCGCCCGCGCCGGTGCCGACGCCGTTGCCGGTGAGCAGGGTCAGGCTGACGGCGAGGAAGACCAGGGCTCCGATGATGAGCATGATCGTGGGGGTTCCTTCGAAGGTGGTGACGCCTAGGATGACGAACAAGGCCATGAGGCCAAGGAAGACGTATCCAATGATCTGTTGCGCTTGCCGGTCGGGCGCCATGACGGTTACCACCGCCGAGCATCTGCATAAACGCTATGGGTCAGACTTCGGCTATTGCTCATGTCCGAGGGGGTCCGACCATCGGCACTCGCTGGCCAAGTGCCTTATAGCCGGAGTCCTCGGGGAGTTCTACACATGGCACGTCGACGCCAGAAAATGGGAAAGCGCCGTCAAGGTCCGGGCCACAACGAGGCCAACAAGCAAACGCGGGAATCTCGCGCTCGAACCAAGATGATTGACGCGCGGCGCGAATCTCACTTCCGGTACGACGTTGAAGAGCTTCTCGTGGCATCCGGCATGGAGCCAGAAGAATGGCGTCCGTTCCTGCAGACCCTTTGGGCGCAGGGCAACCGTCAGGGCTTGGATGAAGCGAAGGACTGGCTCAAGACCCAGGTCGACGAGGGACGCATTGACGAGCCCTTGGAGAACCGGGTCTGGAACCTGGTCAAGAAGTACTCCACCTACCGTTGAGCCTCGCTCAGCGCCGTTTTACCAGTAACGCTTGAGCGGAAGCGCTGCCGAGCCGGGGTTGGACCCCCGCTTCACTGTGGAGGGATCTATGCCTTTGCGGCCTCGACGAGGCGCCGGGCGATGGTGTAGACTTCTGCGCGGAGCATGATGATAAGGCCGAAGCCGAGGAACATGGCTCCGACGATGCCGGCGGGCGCGTCCGTGATGATGCTGTAGGGAACCAGGGCCCCGCCGAGCACGATGAGACCGGCACCGACACCCCATTGGATGCGGGTGCCCAGGATTGATTGTTTGATCCCTTGCTCTACGACGGTGTCCAACAGACCCATGCGCAACAAGCCCGCGGGGAGGATGTAAGCATGGCGTCTTGGCTCATCGGACGCCATCCCCGCCATGGTCGCCCTGGGCCACCCCCACCCGAGCCCCAGACGCCCCGCTTGCCCCATGCCTTCGATGCCACTCCATCTGAAGCCGGGGTAGTTTCACTCATCTTTGGGACCGATACAAGTGCCGCGGGGGGTTGCTTCCACACATGGCCCAGTTCCACCGTGCCCCGGGCGCCTGCCCCGCTTGCGACCGTTCCGTCCCCCGCCTCATCACTCCCCAAGGAGAGACCTACGTCTGCCCCAGCCACGGCCG
>JBFGSX010000253.1:0-2920 GCA_041566495.1 Thermoplasmatota archaeon | reverse complement strand
TCCCCGACCGTGATGAGCGCAGTTTCGATGGCTCGCTCATGCCCGAGGACGTCGCCCACGCGGTCATGGCGATGGTCACCCAACCCGCCACCAGCGACATCAAAGAGATCACCGTACGCGGCCCCATCAGTCCGTAAGGTCCCTAAGGCGCGCGGCCTCTGTTGGGGGCGTGTCAGACTGGCAACCCGCTTCGGGTCCACCTCCAGCAGCCTCGAGGATCCACGCAATGCAAGGCCTCAGTACCGCGCTGTTGTGGCTCACAGGCGGCTTGCTCGTCTACAACGGTCTCCAGGCGGTCGTCTACCAGACATTCAACCCAGCTGGCGTATCCGGGCAACCTGAATTGGACTTCACCGACCCTGGGCGCTTGTTGGCGTTCTTCGCCCTCGTCCTCGTGGGGGGTGCCGTCGCATTGGCGCAATTGACCGTGGGTCTGATCTGGATGTACCGCGCGTCCGACAACGTCACTCGTCGAGGCATCCGGGAGCGGACATGGGGTCCTGGCTGGGCCGTCGGTGCATGGTTCATCCCCGTTGCCAACCTGATTCTCGGCTGGTTCGTCATCCGGGAGATCTGGCAGGGCAGCCAGCCCGACGCCACTCAGGCCGATTGGAAATCCAACCCCATGCCAACATGGATCGTGGTCTGGTGGTCCTTGTACGTAGCATCCCAACTGGTCTCGTACGGCGCCAGCATCTACTCGTTCATCGCGTCCTTCAGGAGTGCCTTCACCAACGAGGTCGCCTCGGCCACGCCACCAGATGTGCTCATCCCGACGCTCATCTCTGCGGCATTCTACATTGGCGCCGGCGTCCTGTTCATGCGTTTCGTGCGGACCATCCAATCCTACCAGGATGATCTGGCCGCCGGCGACCCCCTCGTTAGCTAGGCTCTTAAGCCCGGCCGCAGGTGGTTGTTGCATGGCGTTGGATGAAGCGATGTGGCAGCGTTTCGCGTCATTGTTCGAAGGCGACCCAGCAGGGGCCCGCGAGATCGTGCAACTCTTCATCGATGACAGCCAAGAAGTGTCGACGAAGTTGGCTGCCGCTCTCCAGGCAGAGGATGTGGGTGCCGTGAAACGCCTCGCCCACAACATGAAGTCCACCGCCCACCAGTTGGGTGGCGCGGAATTGAGCCAGACCTCCAAGCTCATGGAGGAGGCCGCCTCCGCAGGCGATCTCGAAGCGCCAAAGCGCCTGCACGCCGAGTTTGAGAGGCAACTTGTGGAGCTGAAGCGCGACCTCGTCGAACGGGTCGGCTTGTAGCCCCCTTCGAGAAGCCTCCCCTCGCGCCGCCACTTGACTTATCATGACCCGGTGGGTCGGCCGCGCAATGACCGTTAGCGCGGTGGTAGGCACCCAGTGGGGCGACGAAGGCAAGGGCAAGGTCGTTGATTACCTGGCCGAGCGGGCCGACTACGTCGTCCGCTTCCAGGGTGGAAACAACGCCGGACACACCATCGTCGTCGGTGATGAGACGTTCAAACTCCACTTGCTCCCCAGTGGCGCAGTCAGTGGCAAGACCGGTATCATCGGCAACGGTTGCGTCGTCGACCCCCACGTCCTGGTCCGCGAGGTCACCGAGCTCGAAGAGCGTGGCGTCAAGTTCGACCTCTACCTGAGTGACCGGGCCCACCTCATCATGCCCTGGCACCGCCTCCTCGACGGCCTCGAAGAGGAAGCCAAGGGCGGCAAGAAGGTCGGCACCACCGGTCGCGGCATCGGCCCCTGCTACCAGGACAAGGCTGCCCGCACTGGCATCCGCGTCGGCGACCTCCTTCACCCCGAACGCCTGCGCGAGAAGGTCATGGACAATATCGCCATCAAGTCGGGCGTCCTCAAGGCCTACGGCCGCAAGGACAAGATGGATGTCGACGAGATCCTCGATGAACTCGAACTCGCCGCCGTCGTCCTGCGCCCCTTCATCACCGACACCGTCCAGATGCTCCATGAAGGCGTCAAGAACGGACAGAACATCCTTCTCGAAGGCGCCCAAGGCGTCATGCTGGACCTGGACCACGGCACGTACCCGTACGTGACCAGCAGTTACGTCGCAAGTGGCGGCATGTGCAGTGGCAGCGGCCTAAGCCCCCGCGACATCGGCGACGTCGTCGGTGTCGTCAAGGCCTACACGACCCGCGTGGGCGAAGGCCCCATGCCCACCGAGCTGAGCACGAAGGAAGGCATCGGCGAACACCTGGCCCGCGTCGGCCACGAGTTCGGTACCACCACGGGCCGTGCCCGCCGCTGCGGTTGGCTCGACTTGGTCGTCGTCAACCAAGCGGTCCGCCTGTGCGGCGTCAACCAATTGGCCGTCACCAAGATGGACGTCATGTGCGGCATCAAGGAGATCCAGGTCTGCCACGCCTACGAACTCGCCGACGGCACGGTCGTCGAGCACATCCCTAGCGACATCGAGAGCTTCGCTGGCGCCAAGCCCATCTACCAGACCTTCGAAGGCTGGGACGATCTGGGCGACGGCACCTGGGAGGGCCTCCCCGCCCCCGCGCGCATCTACTTGCAGTACATCCGCGAGAAGACCGGCGCCCAGATCAAGATGGTGGGAATCGGCCCGGCCCGCGACCAGACCGTGCTGCGCCAGTAAGCTGCGGCGCCGCCTGACCTTTTTCTTTTCACCTTTGGCTTCCGAATCAGGCATTCCCGCAGATTTCGGCGCGTGCCTTTTTGGCTTGCGTGTCGTTTTGCGTCGCCATGTCTGTCACATCCGGCCTGGCCCGAATGTTATTGGCTGCTCTTGTCGGGCCCCGGCCTGTTCCGGCCGGGTCCCACGCGCACCGGATCCGGGGTCCTCGGCCGGTCAGCGGTCGAGGGATCTCCGAACTTCGCTACCCCAAGGTGAGTCCGCAGCAAGCGCAAGCGGCGATGCTGGCCGGGGTCAAGGTGCGGTCACCCCCCGAGGC
>JBFGSX010000252.1:0-2965 GCA_041566495.1 Thermoplasmatota archaeon | reverse complement strand
CGCGTGAGCGCCAGCGAGTCGCGGGGTGCATGCACCCAGCGATGGGGTTCGAAGCAAGTTGTGCGTCAGCGAGGTTTTCGTCGGCTGTTCCGTGTCAACTTGACATCCCCGAGCGTGAGCCAGATGCTCACCACGATCTCGCGGCCTGCTACACCGACACTATTTGAGCACCGCTCGCGCCAGCACGCGCCGCCCCACTCAGGGTGACCGGTCGTTTCAAGCGTCCAACCGTGTTTGGCATGTCGTGGCCTCAGGCTGGGACGCCCTGTATCTATCCCTACTCTACGTAGGCTGGCCAGGCCTCGGCATCGTCAGTGGCTACTCCATCTGGCAAGCGGCGCGATTCTTTCGCACCTTGCGCCACTCGGCCCCTGGTCTGTTGGTCCTGACCACGATCTTGGGATGGGTCAGCACCCTGGCCGGAGCGGCGTTCATCATGACCCTGTTCATGGCTCGCGCCCCGGCCACCGCGGGTCCTGTGGTGCTGCCCCTGTTCGTGCTATGGGCGGGCAGTCTCATCACCATTGTCTGGGTGGTCTACCGGTGGGGCGAAGAGTCTCAGGTCTTGGACACGTACTACGGTGAAGTGGAGCGCATGGAGCGCATGAAGACGGGCTTCATCAACCATGTCGCCCACGAACTCAATACGCCCATGACCCCGCTGCGCATGCAAGTCGCCGTGCTCAAACGGGAAGCACTGGGCCCACTGAATGAGAAGCAGCGGCAAGCCATGGGACGCATCGATCGCAACGTGGATCGCCTAGGGAACCTTGTGGAGCAGGTCTTGATGGCCAGCGCCCTGCAAAGCGGCAGTCTCGCCGTCACCCCCATGGCGACGGACTTGACCCCGATCGCTGAGCGAGTCGCCCGATCCGTCGACGGCGTCATCTTGGAGAAGGACGGCCAAGTCCGCGGCGAGGTCGATGCCGAACGCATCGGGTACGCCATCCAGACCCTGGCGCTGCACTTACGCGCCTCCGGCCCTGACGAGCCCGTCCGTATCCGGCTCCACGACGAGGGTACCTCCGTGGCCATCGCATTGCACCACGCAGGGGAACAGGTCTCCAGCAAGGACTTCGAGATGTTCGGTGACCCCGCCTTGATGTCCAGCCGAGATGGCTTGGCCATCGGGATGTTCAACGTCCATGGCATCGTCCACCGCCATGGCGGACGTTTGGAGAGCCAACCTGGCGCCGTGCTCATCCGCCTGCCCGTCCGCCAACCGGCCACGAAGGCCCCAAGCCGCTGACCGCAACGCCCATCCGTGGCCCCGACTGGACACGCTTGTGTCCAAAGAGGTCCAGGACATGTTCGGGCGCATCGCCCGCCGCTACGACCGCACCAACACGGTGCTGTCCTTTGGCCAAGACCGGCGCTGGCGCCGCGTCGCCGTCAAGCGCACCGGCCTGGGCGCCGGCGACCAGGCCCTCGACGTCGCCTGCGGCACGGGGCCCTTGACCCGCATGCTCGCCCGGCGCGTCGGGCCCACTGGGTCCGTCGTCGGCTCCGACTTCACGCCAGAGATGCTTGAGGTGGCCCGCCAAAGGGAATCCCCCAAGGACGGCGGCGCCATCACGTACGAGCAAGCGGACGCTCAAGCTCTGCCATTCGAGGACGAGCGCTTCGACGCAGCCACCATCGCCTTTGGGATCCGTAACGTGGACGACCCGGTCCTCGGCCTTTCCGAGATGCGCCGCGTGGTCCGCCCAGGCGGTAAAGTCGTGGTCTTGGAGTTCGGCCAACCCCGCGGCCCCGTCGGCGCGGGCTACCGCTTCTACAGTCGCCGGGTCATGCCCATCATTGGGGGCATGTTGACCGGCGATCGTGCTGCGTACGAATACTTGCCCCGCACCGCGGCTGCGTTCCCGGCAGGCGACGACTTCGTCGCCTTGATGCAGAAGGCTGGATTCAAGGACGTCGCCCGTGAACCCCTCATGGGTGGCATGGTCTGGTGTTACACAGGCCTACGCCAAGCCTGAGCCTGCCGCGTCGGACTTAGTACTGGTAAGCGCCGTCTTCGACGAACGTCCAGTCCTCAGCGGGCTCGATGTTCCAGAACATGGTCACGTAGCCCTTGAACTCCTGGTCGATGGTGACGCCCGTGTAGGTGCCGTCGATGCCGTCCGCAGAGACATCCACACCCACCCACCATTGGTCGGTGTCACTGGTGCCGAACTCGGACATGGCGGCGTCGATGAAGCCAGCGGGGGTGCGCATGATGGCAGGACTGGCCCAGGTGTCTTCATCCCAACGCTTGCCGGCGGGAATGGAGCCGGGACAGGATTCCTGGTTCTGCGGGGGGCACAGAGCGTTGATCATGTACAGGTAATCGGTCGCGGGCTGGTTGCTTTCCCAGACGATCTCCACCTGGATGTAATCGGGGGTGCCTGCGACCATGTATTGCAGGCGGTAGTCATCCTCTTGGCCAAGGTATTCGCCGCAGTAGTCGTATGTGATGGGAACGCCCCATCCGCAGGCGATGAACCCTACGTCCTGGAACGTCTCGGCGCGGGGTTCGGTGCCGGGGATCTTGTCGATCTGGACCTTGATGATCTCTGGCTTCAGCACATCGGCTTCGACCTGTGCGGTGGCCTGGATCTTCGTCCAGCCGACCTTGGTGACCTCGAGGAAGTACGTGCCAGGTTCGAGGCCGGTGAATTGGAAGGCGCCATTGGCGTCGGTCGTGGCCGTCAGCGCAGTGTTCAGCACCGCGACCGAGGCCTCGGGCACGGGGGTGATGCTGCTGTCGATGACGATGCCCCGGATCAGGCCCTTGCCGCTGCCGACGTTGGTCGGCTCTTCGAAGATGTCGTCATCTTCGTTGTTGGCGGGGGCGGTTTTCTCAGCACACCCGGCGAGGGCGATCATGGAGGCCATGACAAACGCTGCAAGGACCTTGTTCATGCCCTCACCTCTCGGTTCCAATATTTATGGCGTTTGGCCGAAATGGGGCAATGTTCCTATT
>JBFGSX010000251.1:0-2979 GCA_041566495.1 Thermoplasmatota archaeon | reverse complement strand
TACCTGGTCATTGAAGGCGAAGGACTGCAAGGACACCGCAACCTGAGCCCGGAATCCATCATGGGCGCCGTTGCCAGTGTCACGGTCGACTATGGCATCCCGATCCTGCAGACCCGAGACAACCTCGAGACCGCCCGATTCCTCCTTGCAGTGGCAAAGCGCGAGCAAGGCCGCGCAGGGCGCCACGTGGCGGTCCGAGGCGCGCGGGCGACCCAGGACGACGACGGCATCTCCCTCGCCGCGCTGAGCAGTTTTCCGGGCGTCTCTGAGGTCCGCGCCGCTGCGTTGCTCCGGGCCTTTGGCACCATCGAGGCGGTCGTCGGCGCTTCTGAGGATGCTCTGGCGGCCGTTGAGAACATCGGCCCAAAGACCGCCGCCGAGCTCCACCGGATCCTGCGCCGAGAATTCACTGGGTGACGCCGCTTGTGGGGCGAAGCCTCATGTCAAACACGTCCGTGACAAGACCACTCAGGGCCTGGCCGCCTCTCACCACAACCCTTCTAATAGGGGGTCAAGTCGGCGGCTCTTACCCCCGGGGGTCTCTATCATGGCGGCGAAGATCGAAAACATCACTGGCGGACTCGAGATGCTCATTGAGGACACGAGCGTCCCCCGCAATATCCGCCGCGCTTCGGAAGAGATCAAGTCTCTTCTGACCGACCTCGGCGAGCCCATGGACGTCCGCAAGGCGCGCGCCATCAGCACGCTGGATGACATGGCCAACGACCCCAACATCCCCCTGCATGGCCGCACGCTTGTGTGGAATATCATGTCGCAGCTCGAGACCCTTTAGGGTCGAGGGCGCGGCATGTTGTGCGTGCCCAGAGGGCTCGCACAGTAGGGGTCAACTCGAGACGCTGTAAGCGTCGAGGGTGACACATGCGAGCGGGTGCGCAAGCACCGGCGAGGCTGTCGCAGCTCGAGACCCTTTAGGGTCGCGGGCGCGGCATGTTGTGCGTGCCCAGAGGGCTCGCACAGTAGGAGTCAACTCGAGACGCTGTAAGCGTCGAGGGTGACCCATGCGAACGGGTGCTCCGGCGCTCACGGTCCCTGTCGCAGCTTGACGGCCGAGGGGCCCCAGGCTAGCGCGTCGCACATCCAGTCGTCACCCAACGCTCGATTGCCTAACCGAGGCGATGCGCGGCCCATCCTGCAGGGCGCGCCCCTAGGAGCAGCCCCGGTCGAAATACTTCCGGGCCACTCCGTTTCCGGACGTTGAAATACCTAGCCCGGGTCCCCAAATCTCCATGGGAATTGGCGTGATCTACGGCACGACGTCGAGCACTTCTTTCGACGTCGCCGTCAACGGCACGCTGAGCCGATTGGATTACCTTGCCGTTGAGCACGAAGGCCACACGGTGCTCTGCCAAGTGGAGAATGTGACCCGCAAAGGCGGATTGTCCTACGAGGCGGCTCTGCAAGGGGACCAGGGCGAAGAGGACAAGCTCAGCGCCAGTGTGGACGTCGTAGGCTACGTCGATGATGCTGGACGCATCCAGACCCCCCGCACGCCGTTCCGCCCCGGCCAATCCATCGAGGCAGCAGAGCCCGAATTGGTCCTCAAGGTCCTGGGCCTGGAATCGGCCAAGGATGGCGCCAACATTGGCCGGGTGGCAGGCACCTCCATCCCTGTACGCCTGAGCATGAACATGCTGGCCCAGAAGCATGTCAGTGTCCTGGCGAAGACCGGCGCAGGCAAATCCTACACCGTCGGCGTTCTCCTAGAGGAATTCCTGCAAGCCGGCGTCCCCCTCGTCATCCTCGACCCCCACGGGGAATACGGCAGCCTCCGCCACGCCAACCTAGACGAGAAGGACATGGCATTGATGGCGGAGGCCGGCCTCAAGCCCCGCTCCTTCGACAAACAGGTCGTGGAATACGCCTTGGACACCGGCCTGAACCCCGACGCCCAACGGCTCCGCTTGGAGGGCATCAACCTGGAAGGCCATGAACTCGGCGACCTGATGGGCGGCCGTCTCAGTGGTGGCCAAGTGGGGTTGCTGTACCAGGCCATCAAGGAGGTCAAGGACCACATGCCCAGCTACACCCTCCAGGACATCATGGATGCGGTGCAGCAGAACAAGTCCTCGGCCAAATGGAACGTCATCAACGCGCTGGAGGCCCTCGAAGGCACTGGCGTTTTCCACATCCGTGGCACGCCCATCACGGAACTCGTCAAGCCCAAGCAATGCATGATCCTCAACCTGAAGGGGATGGCACCAGACGTGCAGGAAGTAGCCGTCACCCGCCTCATTGGCATGCTCTGGGAAGCCCGCAAGCGTGCCGAGATCCCGCCGTTCATCCTGGTCTGCGAGGAGGCCCATAATTTCTGCCCCGAGCGGGGCGTGGGCAACGCCATCAGTGGCCCGATCATCCGCACGGTGGCCAGCGAGGGCCGCAAGTTCGGCATGGGTCTGGTCATCGTCTCCCAGCGGCCGGCGAAGATCGACAAGAACGTCCTCAGTCAATGCAACACGCAATTGGTCCTGAAAGTCACGAATCCCAATGACCTGAAGGCCATCGTCAGCAGCGTCGAGGGCATCACCAGCAAGACCAGTGACGAAGTGCAGCGTCTACCCATCGGCACGGCGCTCATTGCAGGCGGTGGACTCACCCAACCTGTGTTCGTCCGGATCCGCCCCCGCGTGACCCGTCATGGTGGCCACAGCATCGATGTGGTGGGCCACAAGGCGCCCAAGGCGTCGCCCAAGCCAGCGCCGAAGCCCAGGAGCCGCACAAAACGCGAACCCGCACCTATTCGCGCTGACCCGCTTGAACGCGAATCTTTTGCCCAAGATGCAGAATGGGTTCCCGTCGCCGAAGAAGAGCCGCCGGAAGCCCCCGCGAAACCCGCCCCTCGCCGGCTCAAGCGTCGCACAAGCGAGTCCAGCGCCCCCGCCCACCCCGATGGCGAGACCGACGCCCCGCGGCCACGAGACCGCACATACGATGATGCAGACCCCGTCCGAGTAGCATCTC
>JBFGSX010000250.1:0-3026 GCA_041566495.1 Thermoplasmatota archaeon | reverse complement strand
TGGGCTTCAAGTACAGCTGGGACTTGCACTTGGATCGGGAGACGGATCCCGCGATTTGCGTCCAGGGCCGCGCCCAGGCAGACGGGGCCTCCGGCAAGGTAGCGGGGCAACACTCGGCTGCTGGCGGCTGCTACGCGTATCACGGTCAGGAAGTCGAATTCGGGCCCACTAGCCACGACATCAACTTCGTCAAGTCATGGCAGACCATCAGTGGGCCGGATGGCGATGACGATCTGAAAGCCTGGTACTGGTGGGATCCAGCCTACGGCGGAACGCCCCCGGATTTCATCCAATACATGGACTCCGGTCGTGCCATCGGAAGCAGCAACAGTCTCTATTATTCTCTGAACAGCGGTGCGATTAGTGAATCGGAATTCCAGCCATACTTTGGCTACCCGGACCTCATCCAACTGGCGGCTGACGACGGCAAACCGGGCGGGGACGACGAGTGGGATGCGTTCATCTGGTTCGCCACCGGCCCCGTTGACCCCCTCATCAGCTACGGCATCTCTGGTTCCTTCGCCAACCGCGACCCCACGGCCACGGCCAGCACCGCGTTCGTGAACGCCGGCGAGACCGTCTCTTTCCCCATCCAAGTGACCAGTACCACGGGGATGGGTCGTGACGGCAAGGGTCGGGTCGATCAACGCGTCGAGTACAGCATCGACGCCGTCAGCATTCCCGACAACTGGGCCGTCGAATTGGTCGACGCGGTCACCCTACAGCCCGCTTCGGAAGATGTCCTCTGGACTGACGAAACCCGTGAACTGAAGCTCCTGGTGACGGCGCCTGAAGACGCCTACGGCAACGATGCAGCACGTATCAACGTGCGCGCCACGCTCCCTGACAGGCCCGGCGGCGCGTACAACAAAGAGGGCAGCAATTTTGACATGACTCTCTCCACGGTCACCCTTGTGCGCCCGGACTACGGCATCAAGATCAGCAGCGGCAATGACGTCCCCGTCGTCCGCCCGGGCGAATCGGTCGAATTCGAGGTGGATGTCACCAACACAGGTAACCTGCAAGGCGCCTACGGCGTCCTGATGGATATTCCAAGTGGTCTCGGCCTAGGCTGGGGCAAGCACCTGGAACCAGGTGCCTTCGACCTGGAACGTGGTGAGACGCGCAGCGTCAAGCTCCGCCTCGACATCCCCGAGGACGAGTTTGGTGGCGAGCGTACCGTCACGGTGCGCAGCAGCGTCATTGACCAGAACGAATTCAACACCACCCTCGTCAAGTTCCGTATCCTGAGTGATGCGCTCGTCGACATCGTGCCCGCGGTGGAGGAGATCATCCTCGCACCTGGCGGGGAGACCGCATTCGACGCATCCATCACCAACCTCGGCTTCGAGGACGTGGATCTGAATTTCCACGCCAAGGCGGATGCCGTCTCCACAATCGGCGGCGGCAGCGTCTGGGAGGTGACCGTCGATGCTTCTAGTCTCGAGGGTCCATTGCCTCCAGGTGTGACCGAGGATGTTCGCATCACCGTCCGTGCCCCTGAGAACGCCGGCAGCGGTGAGCAGACCAACGTGCTGCTCTTCGCCACTCGCGAAGGGGGCACCGCAGATCTGGACAAGGAACTGGTGCGCGCCGTCGTCGGCCGCGCCACCAACATCGAGGTCGTTCCACTGGTCGACAGCTTGGCCGGCAACCCTGGTGATGCGCTCCGCTACGAAGTCCTCGTCCGCAACGTCGGCAACGCCATCGAAGACCTGACTCTGGAATTCACCGAAGAACCCGCGGGCTGGGACCACACGATCCACCCCGCAGACTTCGAACTGGAACCGGGCCAAGAACGCACGGTGGTCGTCGAAGTGTTCAGCAACCCCCAGGCCCGCGCAGGTAACCACCACCGCTTGGCTGTGGACGTCCGCAACACCGATCTGACCCGCAGCCAAGAGCTGCCCTTGATGGTCCGCATCAACCAGATCTTCCATGCCTCCATCGACACAGAGACACCCGTCGTCCGCATGCTCCCCGAGGATGTGGCGGATGTGCTCTTCGAGATTAAGAACCTCGGCAACGGCGAAGACCGCTTCACCCTCAGCGGCATCCCTGCCGGCTGGGATGTGGTCCTCGAACCGGCCATCACGCCCACCCTGCAACCTGGCGAAACCGCCTTGGTCCACATGAAGGGCAAGGTCAGCGGCCAACTGGGCACCTTCGTGGCCCAGATCGAACCGGTCAGTGACGTGTTGGGTGAACCTGCCAGTGAAGAGGCGTTCCCCCTGACCATGGTCGTCAGCCGTCCGGACCTCGCCATCAAGGCTGTCCGCGTCGAGAGCCCGGCCCGTCACCTGGGTGACCTGGAGACCATCGTGGCCGAGATCGAGAACCGCGGCGGCATCGAAGCCGACCAAGTCGACGTGCAACTGCTCGTCGATGGCGTCGAGACCGCCCGCGTCTCCTTCGAGCGGCTCAGCCCGAATGACCGCACCCTCGTCGCCTCCCTGAGCTGGGCTCGCACCGCCGGCGCACAGGTGTATGAAATCGTCATCGACCCCGACAACATCCACGACGAGGGCGATGGCGAACGCAACAACGTCGAGATCCTGGCTGTCGAAGGGGAGTTCAAGGCTGACCGAGATATGTTCGATACTCTGTCGGGAGCGTCCGACCGCATGGCTCCGGGGGCCTCTCCGTTGTGGCTCGTCGGCGCCCTCATGGGGCTCCTGGTCGTCCTGAGGCGGAGGAATTGATGTTCGTCGGGAAAATACTAAGTGCACAGCGCGTAATCAGCGCTCAGTTAGGAGACCAACAATGACCAGACTATGGACCATGAGTGGGGCGGGAACCCTTGCGCTGGTACTCGCCCTCTCGGCGTGTGTCAGTGCATTGACTCTCGACTTCGACTCCAACGACGTTCGCGATGACAACATGGATGCCGACGGCGATGGCCTCGGCACGGCCCTTGAGGTCGCCAGCTTCATCGGCACCGACCCTCTCGACCCCGACTCGGATGACGACACGCTCCCAGACGACTGGGAAGTCAACTACGGCACCGAGCCGAACATGTTCGACGC
>JBFGSX010000249.1:0-3095 GCA_041566495.1 Thermoplasmatota archaeon | reverse complement strand
GCAGATGAGACCGGGTTCACGTTGCGCTTTGTCCGTGCGGAGCAAGAGGAGCCGGGCGGGCGGGCATAGATTCACTCACCCCTCCGGGCCGGTCAACAGCATAGTGTACACTCGTTGGCCTTGTGAACACGACCTCCCTGATCCAGGCCCTGGAAGAGCAGCGCTACGCGCCACCCAAATGGCTCGGCGCCACGGAGGTCCAATTGAGCGACAAGGACGGCTTGCGCTTCATGGATTACGCCGCTGTCGACCTGACCGGCGCGCACCCTGAAATGCATGGCATCGAGGTCAAGATCAGCCGCAACGACTGGCGCAACGAACTCAAGAAACCGGAGAAATCCAGGGCCGCCACCGGCGCCGTCGACCGTTACTACTTGTTGGCGGGATCCCGGGACGTCTTCCAAGCCCACGAGGTCCCCGAGCACTGGGGCATCCTTGTGATGCGGGACGGCGTCATTGAAGAGGCCCGCCCCGCACCCCTGTTGATTCCACGAGGCGACGCTTCCTGGGCCCGACCCATGATGGCGGCGTTCCTGCGCCGCGTCCTTGCCCAAGGAGATCGCCAAAAAGCCATCCTCGCAGAAGTGGACCGAGCGGCCGAAGCCCGGGGATACCGAAAGGGCCTCAATGCCGGCCGCCGACGCAGCGCCGTGACGGCCCGCAGCGGGGAGACCCGCCTCAAGCACAACCCCGGCCGCTACAACCTCGACGACGGCATCCCCCTGGACCTACCATGACACTCATCCTTGCCTCGCCGGAGGACATCTGCCAACAGATCCTCGTCACGGTGCGCCAATCCCGCGCCGACGGATTCGTCCCCGAAGAGCAGCGCCCAGATCCTCGCTTCGGGCGGTTCTTGGCGGATGGCACCCCCCGCATCAGTCCCAGCCAGGTCAACACGTTGCGGATGTGCCCGGCGCGCTGGAAACACCAGTACCTGGATGGGCTACCCGACCCGGGTTCGTATCAAGCGGTCGTGGGCAGCATCGGGCACGCGGCCATGGAGTCGGCCTTGGCCACCATCGACGACCCCATCGGGCCCCGTGCGTTGGGAGAGGCCACCAAAGTCGCTGCGGAGGTCCACTTGAGCGAACCGAGCACCCTGGCAGGCACCATGAACGGCCACCAAGCGGACGCCTTCACCCTCGCACATCGCATCGGCGCCGCCGTGCAAAGGACCTGGGAATGGTTGCTGCACCACGACGTGGAGGTCCTCGGCGTGGAGGAGAAGGTCATCGGCCGCTACCACAACGAAGTGGACGTGGCGAGCCTGTCATTCGTCGATGCACGCCTGCGGATTGATGGCCAGCAACGCATCATCGATTGGAAGTTCCCCGGCCGTGCACCGTGGCAGGTGAATGGCCAAGTGGAGGCCCGGGACAGTTACCGCTTGGCCATGCAGATGTACGGCGACGCCTACCAACAAGCTGGCGTGGACGCTGCAGAGGCATGGATCGTCCATGCGCCGCTGATCGGGGACGTGGCCGTCGCCAAGGAGTCCATCTCGCAGGATTCCATCGCCGCGAGCCGGAGCCAGGTGCATGATGCCATCGGCAAGATCCTTCGGGGGGACCTGAAGCCAGATCCGGTGACGCCGGGGCCGTTGTGCAGCACCACGTGGTGCCCTTTCTACGCCCAGTGCCCCGCGACTTAGCGACGGCGGGCGAGGATGACAAGGGCAACGAGTAGCAGGACCAAGGGTAGGCCCGGTGCAGCGGCATCTTCGGCAGCGTAGACGGAGGCGTCAAGCAGGCCGATCGGCTTGCCGTCGAGCGTGATGAAATCATCGCTGTCCATGTCCACCGTGAAGGCGAGCGTCTCACTGGGAGACGCCATGATGCGCTTCTGGTAATCCATGGTCAGGGTACTGTACGTACTGATGCCCGGTTGTTTGAGTTGGCCAGGCATGGTCATGGTGACCGTGCCGTTGGGTTCGAGCATCTCCACGACCATGTCGCCCATTTCGCCCCCGGACAAGGTGGCATTGAGGGGGCCGTAGCCGAGGTTGCGTAGGGTGATGGTCGTCGAGTCCACGCCGATGTTGATGTTCTCGATGAAGGGGTAGCCACCATACAGGTGCACGTTCCGGAAAGCATGCATGACGGCGTCCCAGGATTCCTGTTCCTGCGCTTCCACTTCGGCCACCGTGACCGGTTCGCCCCAGGGGCCGGCAAGGTTGCTGCGGCCACTCATCTCGAAGCCGAACGCCACGGCGCCAGTGTACTCGTAGACTGTGTCGACGGTGCTGCCGCTGGCAGGGTAGATGGTGCTCCAGATGGGGCCGCAGGAATTGCGGATGTCGGCGGGGTACGCCACGTCGCAGATGTGGTTCATCATGTCCACATCCAACGGATCGTAACCATCTTCACCGTACGGGAACAGCCACAGGTTCCCGCAGCAGTGGATGCTGGCGTGGTAGTCGGGCTGGTAATGCATGACCCGGTCGACGATGAGCTTTGTCTCGACTTCACTCATCGCGCTGGGGCCGGGGTTGTTGAGCAACATGTCGGTACCGTCACCGCCCCAGAGGACCGGGAAGTTTCGGTTGATGTTGACCCCCTTGGCGTTGAGGCGACCCATGGCGTTGCTGCCGTCAGGGTTGACCATGGGCGTGATGATGGTGTAGCGGTTCTCGAGGATCCATTGGGCGAATTCGTCTTCGGGGGATTCGTCGAGGAGCCACTGGGCGAGGGCGAGGACGAAGTAGACGCCACTGTATTCGTTGCTGTGGGTGCCCCCGTCAATCATGGCGACCTCGCGCTCATCGATGGGCACGAAATCGCGCGTTCCTTGGTCGCCGAAGTTGGCGATTTCCAGGAAGTAGATGCCCAGGCGGCCGGTGCTCGTTCCGTATTGGACCTTGACCTTGTCCGGGTGGTCAAGAGCCAAGCGTTGAATCTCGGCCTCCAAGATCGGATAGTATGGGTATGCCGTCGCCGGGCCGACCTTGTTCAAGGCGGGGTAGTCCTGAGCAAAGCGTTCTTGCAGAGCCAGGAGCGCTTCCGGCTCGAAGGCCACTTCGGGGTCGTGCAAGAGGCCACCTTCGCCAACGGGGTAGCCATTGGACTCTGCGCCGAATTCGGCGCTTGCGAAGG
>JBFGSX010000248.1:0-3118 GCA_041566495.1 Thermoplasmatota archaeon | reverse complement strand
TATTCAGCGTAGCGGGACAGGTCGTGCTTGTCTCGGGAGGTAGCCGTGGAATCGGCCGTGCGATTGCCCGGGGCTTCGCCGAGCGGGGTGCCCACGTTGTCGTCTCGGGGCGTGAACGTGGTACGCTCGACGAATCGGTTAACCAGATTTGTCCTCGGGGTGGCAGCATTCGGCCCTACGTTTGCGATGTCGCAAAGCCCGCTGACATTCGATCCTTGGTGGACACCGTAACTGACGACCTTGCCAAATGGTGCCAAGGACCGGCGGCTCTGTTGCAGGTGTTCTCCGCCGACGGCATCCAAGACCAGATCCATGCCGCCAAGGGCTTGGCAATCCTTGTGCCAGTCGGCTTCGCGCAGGAAGGATGCATTGACACCGCATTCCTCGACGAGGAAGCGGTTCTTGTCTTCGCTGCCAGTGGTCGCGTAGACCTCGGCCCCGTGGCGCTTGGCCAAGGCGATGGCGATCATGCCGACGCCTCCGGCGCCCCCGTGGACCATGACCTTGTCCCCTTTGCGGATACGGCCGTGACCCACCAACGCCGCCCACGCCGTGATACCTTGCACAGGCAAGGCGCAGGCCACATCGGGCTCCAGGGCAGCGGGTCGCTTGACGGCGTTGTTGACAGGGACATCCACCGCGGATGCATAGCCGCCGAACTTGGTGCCCCCGATGATGGGGTCTCCTTTGCGCCATCCCTTGACCCCTTCGCCCACTTCAGCCACGTGGCCGACGACTTCGTAGCCGGGTGTGAACGGCGGCTTGGGGGCTTCAGGGTAGAGGCCCATCCGCATCATGATGTCTGCCCAGTTGACGCCACTGTGGGTGACTTCGACCCGCAATTGGCCTGGGGCGACGTCGCCGAGGACCACGTTGTCGACGCGCATGACGTCGGGGCCTCCATGCTTGGGAATGATGATGCGACGGGCTTCCATGCATGGGCCAAGAAGCGGACCCCTATGAAATGACCACAACGGCTACAAGCCGCATTCGGGGTCGAAGCGTGATGCGTGTCTGGACCTTGGCGATCTTATCGATGATGATGTTGGCAGGCTGTGCCAGCCCGGCGACCGAGCCCGGGACACCCGACCAGATCGTCGAAGCGGTCCTCGGCGACCCCATGGCTGTCGGCAACCTGACGAGCACATTGGTGGACTGGGAGCTTCCCCCGTTCGTGGCGGACGGGTCTAGCGGAAAGTACCCGATCCAGTTCCACGGTGAAGCCACCATCCCGGACGGCGACGGCCCATACCCGCTTGCCATCTTCATGCACGGCCGTCACTCCACGTGCAGGTACCTGGATACGACCGAGTTCCTTGGCCAACCATGCCCCCGCGCCACACCAGTGATGGAGCCGGTTGATTCGTACACGGGTTACCGTTACCTCGCCGAGAACCTGGCCAGTCACGGCATCGCGGTGATCTCGGTCAGCGCCAATGACGTCAACGACTATGACTTGGCCTTCGGCCTGGCTGGCGATGACAGTGGCGCCACGGCTCGGGGCCGCCTCATCTTAGAACTCTTGGACGAAGTGGCCGCGGCCCAAGCCGGTGCCGACAATGACCTGTCCTCGTTCGCTGATAAGCTCGACCTCGAACGGGTGGGTCTCATGGGCCACAGCCGCGGCGGAGAGGGCGTCATCCGCGCAGCGACCCTCGCCCCGGAACGCATCGATGCGGTCATGGCGCTCGCCCCGACGGACTTCGCTCGCTGGGTCATGCCCTCACGAGTGGCGTTCGGGACCATCTTGCCGTATTGCGACGGCGACGTGTTGAACCTGCAAGGTGCGTGGGCCTATGACGACATGGCACTCGGCACCAAACACCAATTCCTCGACATGGGCGCCAATCACAATTTCTACAACACCATCTGGACCGGCGACGACTGGGGCGCCGGCGGCGACCCGTACTGCGGATCCGAGAGCCCCGACAGCGGGCGCCTGAGCCCCGAGGAACAACAGGCACATGGCTTGGCCATCATGGGTTCGTTCTTCCGATACTACTTGGCGGGTGAGCCCTTCGAGGCCATGCTGGAAGGCCGAGCCGACTTCCCGATGTACGGGGTCCACACCAGCTACGTGTCCACCACGCCCCATGCCCCAGCCTTCACGATCATGGACGCATCAGGCGCTGACGCATGGCTGGCCACCGGTGCCCGCCCCTGCGATGGCACGTCATGCCCCATCCCAGAGACATACTCGACCGCCAAGCAATTCCACGCCCGCCCAGGCGTCGTGGATGGTATCGAGACGCAAGCCAGCCACAAGGCGAGAGACCCTGTCGACGTCTCCGGCGCCTTCGCGATGACCTTGCGCATCGGCATCCACCAAGACGCTGACCCGGCAGCCTTGGCAGACCTTCAGCTGCATCTTGGGGACGCCGACGGCAACACCGCATCTTGGCACGTGGTCGAGCTTGGCGCGTTCATCCCGCCGGGCGACGCCGCGGCGAAGACGACGTTGAACATGCTCTACATCCCGCTGGCTGGCGTGGAGATAGATCTGCAAGCCGTGGCGTGGGTCGCGTTCACGGCCGAGGCCCCCATCGAGATCCAGTACACGGACTGGTTTCTCCTTCTGAACTAGTCCTGCAAGTACGCCATCTGCGCTTCGACGATCTCAGCGCTGGTCTTACAGAGCGCGTAATCGGCGAAAGGCTCCTTGTTGACCTCAAAGAACGTCGCGCCCCACGGCACGGTGCTCATGATGCGACGGGCTTGGCGTTCTTCGCCCACGATCATGAGCGCAGCGGCGATGGCTTCGGCGGTGCTCAGTTCGAAGGGTGTGCCGAACTTGGCGGGACTGGCTGCGACGAGGAACGGGAGGGCCCGGCTGCGCACCTTGCCTTGCAGGAGGGGGAACATGGCTTCCGCTTGGCGCCACGAGCAGTCAAGGCCCAGAAGGCCGTATTTCCGCATGGTGGGCAGGTCTTGCTTGCTGATGGCCTTCTTGGCAAAGGGGTTCAGCAGGACCATGTGATCCTTGAGGTGCTTCTGATCATCCACCAAACGGGCGAAGCCCTTCTTACCCAGACGGACGGCCGTGTTCTTCTTGGCGTCGTCCTGGGCCGTGTAGTAGATGGTGATAGGCACTGCGCCGCCGACCCTCATGATGAACCTC
>JBFGSX010000247.1:0-3124 GCA_041566495.1 Thermoplasmatota archaeon | reverse complement strand
CCGTCTCCAGCAGCGGCCGGTCGGCGGCGCAGAAGAAGTTGATGCCGACGGCTTCTCCTTCCCCGTGGACTTGCTTGTTGAGGGCCAGGAGGCGGCCGTCGCGGATGCGGTACTTGATCTCCTCTTCCCCACAGACCCGGGGATCCACTGCGAGACTGGACGTCTGTGCATCGTCCAGGATGGCTTGGATGACCCCGTCATCGAAGACGACGTCGCCGTTGAGGGTGACGACGCCATCGGCGGACATGGTCTGCAGGCCCATGAGCATGGACTTGGCTGTGTTGGTGTCCATGTAGGCGGGGTTGTCCACGAACCTGACATTGGGCCAGTTCTTGCCCACATGCTCGCGGACCCTGTCTGCCTGGAAGCCGACGACGATGGTGACGTCGTCGATGCCAGCTTGTTGCAGCCGTTCCAGTTGCTGGTCGATGATGGCGCCTTCGCCCCAGGGGATGAGCGCTTTGGGCATCTCGTGGCCGAGGCGGGAACCGAAGCCAGCCGCAAGGATCAGGGCCTGCACACGCGGGCCAGTGACCCCGCCGGCTTAAGGTGGTCGGGCCCAGGAGGCTCAGGGCTGCATGGCAACCTCTATGAACGGTGCCCAAGTCGGCCGCCAAGTCGCGCCTCGGTGGCTCAGTTGGTAGAGCAGCTGATTCGTAATCAGCAGGTCGAGGGTTCAAATCCCTCCCGGGGCTCTCAGCGAAGCGCTCTCCTATGGGTGGAGAGCAACCTCCCATCGTGGGAATCGGTTAGAAACGCTCAGCGAAGCGGCTCAACGGTCTTCGGGGTTCTTCCAGAAGCCGAGATCCATGCCGAATGCTTGCTCCACGCCCTGGATCTCGGGGAGGAACTCCTTGCGGAGTCTCTTCTCGGTGCTGGGCTTGATAGGGGGGTACTTGGAGTTCCAGCGACGCATGGCCAAGTGGAGCCGCACCCGGAGCTGTTTGGGCAGAACGTACTGAGTGAGTCCTTTGAGTGGCTTGCGCCTCGCCAGCCGCCGGTGGACGGGCTGGATACGGGCGACGCCACCTGGATTGTAGATCAAGTGGTCGGCTTCGAAGTCGTCGACGCCCAGGAACGCGTGCACCCTGGCCATGGTGCCGGAGGTATCGGCTTGTAGGTCACGCAGGGTGATGACGAGGAAGCGGTCCTTGGGGAAGACCTGGAGCCATGGCTGTAGGTTGGTCCAGTACTGGCTCTGTCGGCGGTAGCCCCAGAAGGGCTCCCAGCCCGCTGCGAGGCGTTCCTCTTCCCGCTCCAGAGCGGCTTCGAAGTGGGATTCTGTCTCGCGCTCCATGCGTTGCATGTGGAGGTAATTGGAGAATGCACGCGCAGCAGGGTCCCGTAGTAGGACGATGAACTTGGCATCCGGCACCGCCTTCTTGATGCGCTTGGGGACATTGGGGTCGGCGAGGTATTGCGGGCTGGCCTCTCCGCGCAGTTTGCCTCGGCCGTGACTGAACTGGGCCTTGTACGCATCGAGCGTGCGGGTGTCGTTCTGGGTGCTGATCTCATCCCCGGGACCTGTGTAGTGCAGGTGGCCGTCCGCGTGGACGAAGTGATGGGGTTCCTTGTCCGCGCTCATGGCGATCTGCGGGTGCTGCCGCAGGTAATGGTGCAGGCTGGTGGTCCCGGCCTTGGGCACGCCGATGATGAAGAAGTGGGGAAGCAACAAGCCTGCAGACCGGCGGGTGGTCTTGTGGCTTCCGTTAGTACCCGTGGGCCGCGAGCACTTTGGCATGGCGCTTGGCGAGGGCCGCTAGGGCGGGGTCGCTCTCGTAGGCAAGGCGACGGTCGCTGCGGATGGTGTCGAGGCTCGCTGCGGGGACGGGGGCTAGACCGATGGCGGCCGTGGCTGCGTCCATCACCGTGCGGGGGTCGGCTAGCAGGTCTTCGTAGCGGAAGGTGTGGACGTCACGACCGGCTAGGTGGCGGTCGAGGACCTCTTCGCCTTCTTGCCAGAGTCGGAACGCGCCGTCGAGGGTGTCGACCCCAGAGAAGGGCAGGTCTGGGCGTCCGCGGCGGGGGCCCTTACGGAAGGCTGCTTCCGCCGCGGCCCTTCGGCGTTGGTAGCGGGTGTGGAGGCTGGCGGCGACGTCGACGCCGTGCCTGCGGACACGGAGCAGGCGGGCATCGGGGAAGAGTTCCAGCCACAGGGGCAGCGTGATGCTGGTGCGGGGGTCCTTCCAACCCCAGTCTATGTTGAGGTTGCGTGGGTCCCGGTGGCGCAGGTAGGCAAGGTTGCCCAGGTAGCCCCGCATGCGGGGGCTTCGCAGGGCGCGGTCGAAGTAGTCGACGAACATCTCCTTGGCCAAGGGGTCGTTGAGGAGTTCCTCGACGCGGAGGGGTTCGCTCCACTTGGCGGAGGCTTGTCGGAAGACAGCGCGGTTGAGGCCGATGAACGCCTTGGATTCGTGGTTCTCTTCCAAGTCTTTGCCTACGAACAGGCCGCCGCTTTCCAGGAGTCGATTGACCAGACTCGTACCGGAACGGTGAGTGCCTAGGACCAGCACCGGAGCGCCCATGGCCTTGCATGGTGGGAGCCAGTATTTGGCGTGTGGGAATCGCCGGGTTCAAGGGCCGGCAAGGGATGCATCGTTCGTGGACCTGCGCGGGCTGGGAGAAGGCATGGCGTGGCGCCTACGTGGCCTGCGTCGAGACCTGCGCGTCACGGCGGCCTTGGCCGGCCGTGGCCGGTCTGCCGCGTGGTCCACGTTGACCCGCATCGCACGCAGCCCTGCCCGCAATGGACCCTGGTACTTGCAGCGCTTTGGCGCGGATGCCTTGGCGACGGTCCAATCCGCCTGCGAAGAGGAAGGCTTGCGGCCGTTCTTGGTGTTCGGTTCCTTGTTGGGCCAGGTCCGTGAGGATGGCTTCATTGCCCACGATGACGACGTCGACCTTGGCATGTTCGCGGATGATTTTGATGAACTGGAACGGGTGGCGGCGCGGTTGCGGGCGCATGGCTTCCGGTCCCGCCGCAAGGCGCCTTTCCAATGGACGTTCTGGGCCCGCCGCCTGGGCAGCGTGCCTGTGGATATCTTCCGCCTGGACGAGGTCCCGGGGGGCTTCGAGAGCCGCGCGTTGAGCCACAAAGGGGAGCACGTCTATCGGTTGCCCGCGG
>JBFGSX010000246.1:0-3127 GCA_041566495.1 Thermoplasmatota archaeon | reverse complement strand
GGGTTCTTGATGCGCATCAGTGACGCGGCCCCGTTCCAGGCGACCATCGGCTTGGCGTCCGGCCTTGTACTGGTCGGGACCCTGGTCGGTTGTGTGTGGGGTATCGTGGCAGTGGCGCGCAAGCGCTACGCTCGGGTGCGCCCGGTGTGGGACCTGGTCAGCGCCATCCGGGCCTAGGTCTCGCCGAATACGGCGTTGTAACCTGCGGCTTCCAGCACTAGGCGCAGCTCGTCCACGTGCTCGGGGCCCCGGGTCTCCACGTGGACTTCTACGTGGGTCTCTTGCAGCGTCAGGTCGAGGCGGTAGCGGTCGTGCGTGATGTCGATGACGCTTGCCTTGTGCTCTGCCAAGAGGGCCAAGAGCTTGGCGATGGAACCGGGTTTGTCGGAGATGGAGGTCTGGATGACCACGATGCGACCGGCTTTGACCATGCCGTGCTGGATGATGCGGCTGACGAGGGTCATGTCGATGTTGCCCCCGCTCATGACGGCGACAGCGGTGCGGCCCTTCAGGTCGACCTTGCCAGACATCGCTGCAGCCAGGCTGACGGCTCCGGCTCCTTCCACCATGGCTTTGCTGCGTTCCAGCATGAACAGGATGGCCTCAGCGATCTCCCCTTCACTGACCGTGACCACTTCGTCCACGAGTTCTTGGATGACGTCGAAGGTCAGTTCGCCCAGTCGGCGGCAAGCGATGCCGTCCGCCATGGTCTTGACCTCGTCGGCGGGGACCACGTAGCCCTTGTCCAGGCTGGCTGCGACGGTGCTGGCCCCTTCGGCTTGCACCCCGATGATGCGCGCGTTAGGCTTGCGGGCCCGGATAGTGGTGGCGACGCCACTGATGAGGCCACCCCCTCCAATGGGGATCAGGATGGTGTCCATGTCGGGGATGTCTTCGAGGATCTCCAGGCCAAGGGTGCCTTGGCCGGCCATGATGAACGGGTCGTCGAAGGCGTGCACGAAGGTGCCGCCCCGGGCTTGGCAGTATTCGCTGGCGGCTTCGTAGGCCGATTGGTAATCGGTGCCGGCCAGGTGGACTGTGGCGCCGTAGCCTTTGGTGGCGACGACCTTGGCGTGGGTGGCGTCCACGGGCATGAAGATGTCCGCCTTGATGCCTGCCTTGGCAGCGGCGTAGGCAACGCCTTGAGCGTGGTTGCCTGCGGAGGCAGCCACGACGCCCTTGGCGCGGTCTTGCTCCGTCAAGGATTCGATCTTGTTGAGGGCGCCGCGCACCTTGAAAGAGCCCGTCCGCTGGAAGTTCTCCAACTTGAGGTAGAAGTCGGCCCCGGTCATCTGGCTCAGCGTGGTGCTGCGCTTGATGGGGGTGTGCCGGACGATGCCCTTGATGACGTCATGGGCGCGCTCCACGTCGTCGATGCTGATGGCTGCCACGGCGTTGCCATTTCTGGCAGAGGTTAAGCCTTGGCGGGGACGACCCGTGCCCGGTGGACCAGGCTCAAGCCACCCAAGACGAGTGCAGCTCCGAGGACGAACCAGATCGTGATGATCTCGCCCACGAGGATGACGCTGGCGAGGGTCGCGACTACTGGGACAGCGAAGATGTACACCGTGACCTCGCTGGCGGTACGGCGCTTGAGGGCTTGGTTCCAGATGGTGTACCCTGCCAGGGTGCCGAGGATGGCGAGGTAGGCAAGCCAGAACCAGTCCATTCCATCCAGGCCCCGCAGCGGTTCCAGGCCACGACTGACACCGAAGGGCAGGAAGGCCAGAGTGCCGATGCACATGGTGACACCCGTCACGAAGAGGCCCCCGTAGCGGGTGATGAGGGGTTTGGCGACGATGCTGTAGCCCGCCCAGGACAGGGGTGCTAGCAACGCGATGAGCGCCTTGACCTCCACGTCGATGCTGCCGCCCCGGGACGTGCCCAGTAGGACGACAATGACGACGCCGATGAAGGCCGCGAGGCTGCCGATGAACTTGCCCCGGGTGAGCCGCTCTTGGCCGGTGGTGACGGCGAAGATGAGCGTCCAAAGAGGCGTGGTGGCCACGAGGATGGCTGCGGTGGGGGGTCCGATGGGGGTGCCGGGGGTGAGGCTGCTCATGGCCCAGTTCAAGGGCACGTGGTAGCCGATGACGCCCAAGGAGCCGGCGACCGCGAAGCGGATCCAGTCGTTGCCACTGATCATGGCGAAGCGTTCTCTGCGCCGGATGAACAACCAGACGCCGTAGAAGGCCAGGAACGGCACGTAGCGCAGCCACGTCATCTCGAACGGATCGAGGGAGGTGCCGAGCACCTTGATGGAGACGAACGCGGTCCCCCACATGAGGACCAGCACCGTCATGGCGCCGTCCACCCCATCCAAGCGCCGCTCCATATTCGCTCGACATCGGGGTCATAGAAGGCCGTTGTGCCCCAGGCCAACACCGCTTTATGGCCGCCGAGAGTCGGACGCCAGGCAGATGGACGAAGGCGAACCAGAACAGGAGAAGCGATTCGACGCGGTCCTTGACCGCATCCCTGGCTGGGCCGTCCCCGGCGCCTTGCTCGGCATCCCCGCCATCATGGCGATCATCAGCCTGCTTTCCCCGGCATTTTATCGCAACGTCGTGTGGAAATTCTACTGGGGCCCCATCGTGGTCGACGGTTCCGAAGCCCACGTCCTGTGTACGTCGGGCAACGCGAGCCGACTCGCTGACGGGAAGTTCCGGCTCTTCAATTACGAACTCTTCACTTACGAACGCTGGGGCTGCACGGATCCGATGGGCGTCGCCGCGGTCGCAGGGTACAACGTCGTCAACACCCTCACGTGGGTCGTCTTGTTGTTTGTGTGTGTCATCGGCATCGCCCAACTCCTGACCCGCTTCAAGGTCCCCATGGACCCCCCGATGATCATGGCTGCCACGGCATGGGTCATCGCGGGCAGCATCATCCACGTCTTGCAAGACGCGCAGATCTTCGCCCAACCCCTGGAGTTCCTGATGATCACCCCGCCCATCTGGCTCCTGTTCGGTGCCTTTGGTGTCGGCTCCATGGTGCTCGGCGTCTACTACAGGCACATCCATGCCGTCACGGGCAGCATGGAGAAGGCCCTGCAGAAAGCCTGGTTCCACATCATGATCTTCGTCTTGCTGTACACGGCCCTTTGGGCCACCCAGTGGGAGCAGAT
>JBFGSX010000245.1:0-3142 GCA_041566495.1 Thermoplasmatota archaeon | reverse complement strand
TTCGCTGCGGCGTTTTCCAGCGGCGCGGATGAGGCGGCCACCAGTGGGTTTGCGACGGGAATTACCTTGCCAGAGTGCCATGGGTCAGTCTCCTAGACAAAGGCGGCCGACAAGGGTTTGATATATAGCCGTTGCCGGCCGGGTCGGGTCCGGCTCAGGGGTGCTCGTAGCCCAGGAGTTCGGCGACCTGGCGGATGATCTCCAGCGGATCGAGGTTCTTGGAGATGAATCCGTCCACGATGGCCTCTTGCAGGGCCCGTTCGGCCAGTTCGTCGTCAGCGAATGCGGTGAACATGATGCGGGGGACGTTCGGATAGTCCCTCTTGGCCTGCACGAGGAATTCGATGCCGTCCATGCCGGGCATCTTGAAATCCGACATGATCAGGTCGACGGGCTGTTGGGTCAATGCGTGGACCCCCGCGGCGCCAGAGCGGGCGGCCACCACGGCGACGCCGGGCAGCGATTGTTCCAGGAGGTCCTTGAAGGTGTCCAGGATATCGGGTTCATCTTCCACGACGAGGACGGTCCACCGGGCCGATGCGGCAGCTTGGCTCATGGGGAGCCCCCTTCGTCGGCAAAGGCGTCACCCGGTTGTGCCAGTCGGGGCTGGCGGGGTGCTTCCTTGGGCACGCGGAACCAGAACGATGCTCCCTGTCCGAGGCCGTCGCTATCGGCGCCGATCGTGCCTCCGTGCATCTGGACGAGTTGCTTGCAGATGTACAAGCCCAGACCGCTCCCGGGCTCTGTCACCTCGACAGGGTCGTGGACTTGGACGAACGGTGTGAACAGCTTCGGCAGGTCCTCTGGGCCGATGCCCGTGCCGTTGTCTGTCACCGTGACCATGGCCTCGTCGCCTTCGTCGCTCAGACTCACAACGACCTCGCCGCCGGGCGGCGTGAACTTGAAGGCGTTGCTGATCAGGTTCGAGACCACTTGGGTGATGCGGTTTGGGTCTGCGTGGACGGTGACCGGGGGTCCGCCGGGCGCCTTGAAAGTGATGTCTCTGGCTTGGGCGGCGGCAGCGAATCCGGCGCACGCCTCGTCCAGCAATTGCGCCAGGTCCATGGCCTGGGGGTCGATGGCCAGGCGGCCTGCTTGGGCATGGGATACGGTCAGCAGGTCTTCGACCAAGGTGCCCAGGCGTTCGACGTTCCGGTGCATGACGGCCAGCGCCTTGCGTTGGAAGTCATCTGGTGGGCTGGCGGGGTTGAACTGCATCATGTGGATCTGGGCCCGCAGGGGCATCAATGGCGTGCGCAGTTCGTGGGCGGCAGTGTTGATGAATTGGGTCTTGAAGCGGTCGATCTGCCTGAGGCGAGACACTTCCTGGACTCGCTGTTCCGCTTCACGGGCCGCCCGTTCGGCAGCCAAGCGTTCCGTGATGTCTCTGACCGTGGCGATGACCCGAGGGCCTTCTGTGGTGTCCAATGGACTCAGGCTGATCTCGACAGGGACTTCGGTGCCATCCTTGCGGGTGCCTGCCAATTCGAGGCCCCGGCCCATGGGGCGCCTGACGGCGTGCTCCATGTAGCGCTCCCGGTGGCCGGCATGGGCCTCCCGGCGATCCATGGGGACCAAGATGTCGACGGATTGGCCAAGGAGTTCTTCCCGCCGGTATCCAAAGAGGCGTTCGGCTTCGCCATTGATCAGGACGATGCTGCCCTTGGCGTCCACGACGATCATGGCGTCAGGGGCCGATTCCAGGAGCAGGCGGAACTGGTTCTCTGCGACCCGCAATTCGGTGATGTCCTGCGCGGTGCCGCTCATGCGTCTTGGCAAGCCATCCGGGCCTACTTCGACCCGACCACGGCCCATGACAAGGGCCTCCGTGTCTCCCCGCACCACTCGGTGTTCCACTGAGAACGGCTCGCGGGTCTTCAGTGCGTGGGCGACGGCGTTCTCCATCAGCTGCCGGTCGTCTGGGTGGATGGCGTTCAGGTATGCCTCGAAACTGGCGCCGAAGGTCTCCGGGTCAAGGCCAAAGATGCGGTACAGTTCATCGGTCCACTCGATGCGGTCGGTGGTCATGTCCCATTGCCAGGAGCCCACGTGGGCGACCGCTTGGGCCTCCTCGAGCGAATCTTTCTGGCTCTGCACCGTCTCGCCCAGCACTTCGGCATAGCGCCGGGCGCGCCGGGTGGTCGATTCGAAGGCGAACGCCGCCAATGTGAATGACGTGCTCAGCACGCCGCCCACGAGCATCACGAACCACGCTGCTGAGGATTGTGCCTGTGCACCCGAGGTATCGGGGGAGAGGACGAGCATCCAATGGCGGCCTGCGGTCGTCACCGACACGATGCGCAGGCTGTCGGGGTTGGCGGGATCCCAAGTGCCACCGCCCAACAGGTCCCTGGCGCCCGGGGGGATGCCGGCGCCGCCAGATTCCGCGCTGGCGCCCCCATCGTACAGTGAAACAAGTGAGCCAGCAAAGGCGGGGCCGAGATCCGAGATGGCTGCAGCGGCGAGGGCTGGGATCTCTTCCACCGCGACCACCAATCCGTAGGCAGCGGCCCGCCGGGCGGCGGTGGTTCCGGGGTCGCCCCCGTGGTAGACCGCCTTCATCAGCAGCGTGCTGGCCACATCGCCGTCCGCTTGCACGAGCGTGATGGGAGGTGTCGCCACGGCGCGCCCCGTGTCGATGGCGCGTTGGACCGTGATGCCCCGGGTGGCGTTGGATGCGATGTCAAAACCCCAGGCGCCGAGATTGTCCTGGAATGGCTCGATGAAATCCACCACCACGTGGGGATCGGCGGCATTCGATGGGAAGACGCTGAAGTTGCTGCGCACGGATGGGTGCAAGGCCGGGTCACTGCGTACACTGGCCACGAAAGCGGCCAACTCGGCGTCCGGGACGACTCGGTTGAACGCAACGGCCCGCACGGCCGCCGTGTCCGTCAGCCAGCCGCTCTCAGCCACGTAGGCTCCGAACTGCGAGCGGTTGACGCCTCCGCTCGCTTGGAAGAACGCTTGGGCCCCTGCCAATCGAACAACGTGGTCATCCAAGGCCCGGTCGAACGCGGCGCCGACGCTGGCATCGTCCAGCGCATCCTGCTGTTGCTGGGTCTCTTCTTGGAGGTCTTGGAGGAGCGCTCCCCCAGGCAGGGCGGCCAACAGCAAGGGGAGGATGCCCAAGGCGACGGCG
>JBFGSX010000244.1:0-3175 GCA_041566495.1 Thermoplasmatota archaeon | reverse complement strand
CGAGTCTGGACCACACCATCGACAACAAGTCCGGCGAAAAGGAGGACGACACCTCCACAGCCGAACTGGTCATCCCCCCGGGCAGCCGCCTCGAAGGCAAGACGCTCGCCCAGTTGTCGTTCCGGGAACGCTACGATGCCATCGTCCTGGCCATCCGACACAGGAACCGGGTCGCCATCGGACCCCTTTCCAAGACCCGCCTCGCCGCTGGTGACGTCCTGCTGGTGCAAGCCAAGCGGGGCGCGTTGGAGCGCCTGGAAGAGAGTGCGATGTTCTTCATGGCCCGCGAGCGCCCGGTCTCGTTCTTCCGCCACAGCAAGATGCCTTTCGCGTTGGGTATCCTGGCCGCCGTCGTCGCCTTGAGCGCCTTCGGCATCGTACCCATCGTCGTCGCTGCGCTGGGGGGCGCCGTTGCCATGGTGCTGACCGGCTGCCTGCGCTTGGAGGAGTTCTTGGAATCGATCCGTTGGGACATCGTGCTGCTCTTGGCCGGTGTGATCCCGTTGGGCGTGGCCTTGGAGACCTCTGGGGCCGCCGCATTGCTGGCGCAGGGCCTGACCGCTGTCGGAGGCATCATGCCCCCATTGGCGTTCTTGATGGTGGTGTTCATCTCGACCAGCCTCGTCACAGAGATGGTCAGCAACAACGCCAGCGTCGTCTTGCTCATCCCGGTCGTCGTGGCGGCCGCCATCGCCCTGGGGCTGGACCCCAGGCCGTTCGCGCTGGCCGTGATGCTGGCCGCCAGCACCAGCATGCTGACCCCCATCGGCTACCAGACCAACACCATGGTGTACGCCCCGGGCGCCTACCAATTCAGGGACTTCGCCCGGGTGGGCGGACCCCTGAACCTGCTGTTGGCGGTCTTGTTGCCCTTGACCATTGCGTGGCTGTTCCCGCTGCAGTAAGGCGGCCGGGCTTTCCCTTCAGGGGGAGTTCCATCACATGGGGATCACCGAGGCTGAGCAACGGGCCCGTGGCCTAGAATGGCAGCATGGGTTGGCTGAAATCGGACGACCGTCGGTTTCGAACGGGCTGCGAGATCTGTGCAAGCGGGCCGGCGGTGGCCTCAGGGGACGACGGCCAGTCAACTTCGCGACGGAACGCGCTCAGAGCAACGGCTCAAGCGCTTCGGGGCCCGGACGGCCGACACGGGCCTCGTCGTCCTTGATGAGGATCGGGCGTTCCATGATCTTGGGCGCCGCCGCGATGGCCCGGATCAAGTCTTGCTCCGGCGCCTCCTTGTCCAGTCCCTTGGCTTCGTCCTCGTTCCAGCGGATCCATTCCACCGGAGGCCGGCCCAGTCGCTTGCGTAGGATGCGCAGTTCATCGACGCTCAACGGTTGCTCAAGGTAGCGGCGGACCTCGTGTTCGAGGCCGCGTTCTTCCAGCAATGCCAGGGCTGCGCGGGATTTGCTGCAGCGGGGATTGTGTAGGAGTAGGAGAGCCATGGGCCTGGACACGACCAAGTGGATTTAGGCGCCATGGCTCGGGATGCAGGGTATCATCACCAGCGCAGTTGCTCTTCGCGATCAGCGATCGCCTGAGCCAGTTGGAAGCGGCGCCATACAGATTGCAGGTCCATGGCCTCTGATGGGGTGCGCTCCGCTAGACCACCGTTTCGGCAAAAGATGAAATACCGGTCCCAAAAGGGCGCCAGCCCGCGACGGGGCCTGAAGACGCGAGGAACTTATTCGGGGTTCTCGCCCAGCAAGCCTTCGAGGCCGCGGGGGACGTGGAGCTTCTTCAGGGACTGGCGGACGATCTCGAGATCGACACCCTGTTGGAAGAAACGCTTCGGGCTCTGGTAATCCAGGGCGCCGCAGCGGCGGAGGTAACCGTCGAGATGAGCGATGCCCTTCTCTTCCACGTACGCGACCATTTCGCGCAGCGGGACGGTGCCTTCCTTGAAGCGAGCTTCGAGCTCGTCGAGGATGGCAAGGAGCTTGTCAACGAGGACTTGGTCAGGCATAGGACAGGTCCCGCAAGCACGACCCATTTTAATATTCATATGTGGGTGGCCGATCCAACCTGTGGGTCTGGCCAGCTGCCAGGCCAGTGACGACGATGTTCCGACGCTCCCTGACCCTGTTGCTAGTCCTCCTCCTTGTCCCCGCCGTTACGGCTGGTGACGCGACCGATCCTGAGCTGGCAGACCCTGCCGGCGACCACGCCGTGAGCCGCGACTGCGGCAGCACCCCCTCGGCGGTCTGCGACAGCGCTCCGCTGGGCGGCACGCCCGCAAAGGATGACGGAGCCGATCTGCTCGCCATCTGGGTGGCCGAGCAGAACACCACCCATTACACCCTCGCCATCCAGACGGCGGCGGCCGGTGACGCCGACACGGAGATCCAGGTCTCCTACAACGTCACCCCCACCAACAACAGCTTCCACTTCGGCGTCGCTGAGCACTCGGTGGCCTTCACCGTCACCGGCGTGACCAGCGCCGATGCCCCCGCCAACACGACGATCAGCCGCAACGACACCGTGCTGCTGATCAACCTGACCCGCGCCGACACCCAGGCGGTCGGCGGCGACAGCATCACCCTCCTGGCGGCCTCTGCCAAAGAGGTCACTTCCGGCTCCGCTGGGCTCGTCGCTTGGACCGACACCACCACGGATGCGACGGAAGGCGACAGCCGCCCCTACAACCTGACCCGCCCCGCCAAGGCAGGCAACCTGACCATGATCCTCACCGGCGGCAGCCTGACGCAGCTCATCAACGGCAGCGCCATGGTGACCTCCTTCACCGGCAGCCACACGGACCTGAACATCAGCGCCAACGGCACCGCCAACATCACCTACACCCTCACGCTCCGCAACGACGGCCTCGACCCCGATGATGTCGTGCTGAGCATCGTCGACGCCACGACCCTCGCCGGGCAGAACATCACCGCCATGGTGAGCCCCGTCACGGCCACCCTCGCCCCTGGCCAAGCCATCCCCGTCGTGATGGCCGTCAACCTCAACCAGACGGCGCCCGGGAACCACAGCGTCTTCGTGCAAGCCACCAGCACCCTTGGCGGCTACGCGTTCAGCCAAGCCAGCATCGCGGTCCCCGCGGCCCCTGTGGTGACGCCCCCGCCTGTGGTCACCCCGCCCCCTGCCCCCGAGCCTGAGGAAGAGGAACGCAAGCCGGCCGTCGCCGGCCTTGGCTTCCTGACCCCCGCCGCCGAGG
>JBFGSX010000243.1:0-3181 GCA_041566495.1 Thermoplasmatota archaeon | reverse complement strand
GACCAAGGATGAGGAAGCTCAGGTCGGCATCGGCACGATGATCGTTTTCATCGCGACCATTCTGGTCGCAGCCGTCGCCGCAGGCGTCCTCATTGACACTAGCCAAAAACTGCAAGACAAGAGCACCCGAACGGGTAGCGATGCCATCAACAATGTTGGCACGTCGTTCACGGTGCTGAACGTCTGGGGTGAAGACGGAGGCGCCGACGGCCTCATCGATGCACTGTACATCGACGTAAGTCTGGCCGCAGGCGGGTCCCCCATCAGCATGAACGACCTTTCGATCACGTACGACGACGGAGACGTGCTGGAGATCTATCAGCCCAATGCCGCCGGAATCGGTAGCACATGGGTCGACAAGGAAGTCTACATCAAGGCAGAGGTCCGCGATGCAGATGCCACCAGCCCCGTCATGAACAAGGACGACATCTTCCGTCTCGGCATCGGCGTACACGGCGTCCCCGCCGACGGCGGCCTCGCCGAACTCGGTGCGGCCACTGCCGTGACGATCACGCTGACGATGCCCGACGGCACTCCGATCTCCGTTGGTTTCACGACCCCGAACCACATCGACGATGGCGCTTTCCTGAGGCTCTTCTGAGGTGACCAAGATGAACAACAACAAACTGACCAAGGATGAGCAAGCCCAGGTCGGCATCGGCACGATGATCGTTTTCATCGCGACCATTCTGGTCGCAGCCGTCGCCGCAGGCGTCCTCATTGACACTAGCCAAAAACTGCAAGACAAGAGCACCCGCACCGGGAGCGACGCCATCAACAACGTCGGCACCAGCCTCGAGATCCTCTCCGTCCACGGCCTCCGCACTGGCGGCGCCGGCAACCTGGAAGAGCTCCAGATCCAGGTCCGCCTGGCGGCTGGCGCAGAGACCGTTAGCCTCAGCGCGCTGAAGATCAACTACCTCACGGCAGGTGGTTTGAAAACGGTGTCCCATGGTACGCCGGCTACTGATGTGGTCTTCACCGCCGAATCCCTTGGAGGGACCGCGGTCACCACGCTCTCCGCCGGCGAAGTCGCCGTATTGCAGATTGGAACCATCGGCGGCACCGGCGTCGGCCTCTCCGAAGCCACCGGTGTCAGCCTGGACTTCCTGCCCCAGGTCGGGCACTCCGTGAGCATCGACTTCACGACGCCCACGACCTACGGCACCAACAACGTCTTCGAGCTCTTCTAAGCTCCCGACGTCACACCTCCACCTCTTCCTTCTTCCAACCTCTTCTCTCCCTTTCATTCAACATGCACACCGAGGGGATCTCTATGGGACTGTTCCGACGACGCAAGAAGGCTGATGCAGACGCACCAGCCGAAGGCGTGTCGCCACCTGCGCCGCCGGCAAAGCCCCCCAAGGGCTCGTCTCGCGCAGCCGACGCATTGAGCCGCATGCAGCGCATGCAGCCCCCCGTCGATCCCAACGCCCCTTGGCCTGCGACCCCCCTGGCTCACGGTTGGCTTCCTGCGTCCCCCGATGATGCTTGGGCAGCCCAACCGGCTCCGTCGCCTGCTCCGCAGCAGTCGCCCCCGCGGGCCCCGGCGCCTTCCACGCCGCCTTCGACCCCACCCCCCACCAACGAGATCCAACTCGAGCAAGATATCCAGGACTTGATCAATGGCGAACGGGAAGCCGAGCCGAAGAATCCGGCCCCTGTGCCGGCGGCACCCACGCCCCCTGCACCGGTCCAGACAGCCCCTCCCGAACCAGTCCCGGACCATCCCCTCATGGAGCGTCTCGATGCGCTTGAGAAGGGCATGTCCGGCCTGAAGAATGTCCAGGACTTGTCCGAACTGCTCTCCACGAAGTACAATCCGTTCTTGGACGTGGACGAAGAGGAGATCTTCGAAAGCAAGCACTCCACGGGGGACCTTCTTCGTGCCCGCATGAGCAAGGGGCACCGCAAGCCTGCCTGGGCCCAGCCATCTCCTGGATTCGAGGAGACCTGGTCCGACCTACCTTCCATTCCCACCCAGACCATGCCAGAGACTCCACCCCCGGCCGCGCGTCAAGTCATCTCTCCCGCCGAGGTCGCCCAGATGGTGGCGCCCGAGCGCCCCGTAGCTGCGGCCCCCGTACCACCGGAGTCGCCGGCTCCGGCGGCCACGCGTGGAGGCACCCAACATAGCCGCTTTTCGGATGCCCGCGGAGCTACACCCTCCACCATGTACGGGAGCAAGAAGCAGCACGCGGCGAACGCGCGAGAGTCCTTCTTGGCGATGCACTGGTTCACCTACCTGAGCGAAGGCACCAACCCCAGTATCATCTTCCTCTACCTCGACTACTACCGCTACGTCGGCTGGATCGACGAAGAGTCGTACCAGTGGCTCTGGAAACTGGCCGAAGGGGTGGCGAGCCCCAAGCAAGGCGCCGAATGGGCAGACTTCGGCATGGACGTCCAACAGCTTTCCAGCCGTCACTTGCGCAACCTTCGCTTCATCGACAAACTGCTAGGCACGACACTGCAACACGGCGAAGCCGATTACTTGCGCCAGACCGCAGACATGCTCCTGATGGAGGAGTAAGATGGGGTTGAGCCATGCGGCGGCAGCGGGCGTGTTGTTCTTCGCGGCGGTACTGGCAGGATTCCAGGTCAGCGACAAGGCGTTCGACGGGCAAGACGAACTCGTAGGGGCCTGGAACGAATTCCATGACACGAACGCGGCGCGAGCGGCCACCAGTTTCACGATTGATGATGTGAAGAAGTTCGGGGCCGCTCGCACCGAGGTCACCCTCACCAACACTGGCTCCACGACCATCCACGCGGCAGATATGACGTTGCTTTACGACGGCATCCACGAACCGGTCACCGGTTGGAGTGTCGATGCTCAGCCCAGTGCCGTCTGGGCGCCGGGAAGCCAATTGATCTTGGTGACCGCGGCACTCACCCCGCAAGATGTGGTCGCCATGGATGGCATCGGCGTCAAAACATACTGGAGGAAATAGATGGCTGGAGGACCTGCATCAGAGACCATCATGTTCACCGCCGCCATCCTGGCTGCCGCCCTCGTGGCGGGCAGCCTCAGTGGCGTCGCAGGAGAATTGTCACAGGGCATGGATGCCCGCGCCGAAGACCTGGGGGGCAAACTCCGGGGGCGGTTCGACATCGTCAACGACCCTCTGAACATGCCGTACACCGACCCCGCCTTGACGGTCTACGTCAAGAACACGGG
>JBFGSX010000242.1:0-3183 GCA_041566495.1 Thermoplasmatota archaeon | reverse complement strand
CCTCCGCCACCCTTACCAACAGGAGCGGACTCCGAGTGTCGTGGGCCTGACGGACCTCGGCATCGAAGCCCCCGTGGCCCGCATTCTTGAGGCCCAAGGCATCACGGCGCTGTACCCGCCCCAGGAGGAGGCGTGGGCGGCCCTCAAGGACGGCAGCAACGTCGTCGTGAGCATTCCGACGGCCAGTGGCAAGAGCCTGATCGCGTACCTCGCCATCATGCACCGCTTCCTTCAGACGGGCAAGAAGAGCCTCTTCATCGTGCCCCTGCGCGCCTTGGCTTCGGAGAAGTTCGAGGAGTTGCAGGCGTTCAAGGGACTGGGACCCCGCGTCGCCATCGCCACCGGCGACCTGGACGAGAAGGACCCGAAGCTCGGCACCGCAGACATCATCGTCTGCACCAGCGAGAAGGCCGACAGCCTGTTGCGCCACCGCACGCCATGGGTGGACCAGATCGGCTGCATCGTCACAGACGAGATGCATCTCATCCATGACCCCGGCCGGGGACCCACCCTGGAAGTGCTGCTGAGTCGCTTCCGAGCGCTCTTGCCCGACGCGCAGATCGTGGGCCTCAGTGCCACCATCCAGAACGCCAACGAACTGGCGCGCTGGTTGGACGCCAAGTTGATCCTGAGCGACTGGCGCCCGGTGGACCTGCGCATCGGCACCTACCTCCCAGACAATCTCTCCTTCATCGGCCAAGAACCACGCCAATTGGAGGCTGGAGGAGATCCCGTCGCCGCCCTCGTGGACGACGCGTTGGCCGCCGGAGGCCAATGCTTGGTCTTCGTCAGCACCCGCCGCAGCGCCGAAGCCCAAGCCGGCAAACTGGGTGGCGTCGTCCGGGACCACCTCAGCGAAGGCCACCTGGCCGAACTAGAGCGGGCCGTCATGGAATTGGAAGGCGGGGAAGACCCCAGCCCGACCGCCAAGAAACTCGCCAAATTCTGCCGCGCCGGCGTCGCCTACCACACCGCAGGCCTGGACGCCAAGCAACGTCGCTTCGTGGAGCAACAGTTCCGCGCCGGGGCCCTCAAGGTCCTGTGCGCGACCCCGACCCTCGCCGCAGGGGTCAACACCCCGGCTCGCCGGGTCATCATCCGGGACATGCGCCGCTTCGAAGCGGGTTCCGGCAACGTGCCCCTGCCTGTGATGGAGGTCAAGCAGATGATGGGCCGCGCCGGCCGACCCCGCTACGATCCTTACGGGGAAGCGGTCTTGATCGCCAAGGACGAGGACATGAAGGAGATCCTCGTGGAAGAGTACCTGCACGGGGAACCGGAACCGGTCTCCAGCAAGTTGGCCGCCGACGCAGCCCTGCGTATCCACACCCTGGCCAGCATCGCCGGCGATTACTGCCATAGTGCTGAGAGTCTCGAGCAGTTCCTTTCCCACACGTTCTGGGCCCAACAGACGGAGTCCTGGATCATCCGGAACCGCCTCGAGGACACCTTGTGGTTCCTGGAGGAGAACGGCTTCGTCGAGATGGACGGCGGCAACGTCAAGGCGACACTGTTTGGAAAGCGCACCAGCGACCTCTACATCGATCCCTTGTCCGCCCTGCGCATGCGCCAAGCCCTGGAATCGACGCACGATGAACCGGGAGATTTCGGCGCATTGCATGTCATCGCCGGTTGCCCCGACCTCTACCCCTTGTACTTGCGCCAGTCGGATGGCTGGGTCCAAGAGACCTACTACGAGCACTTCCCGCAGCTCTTGCTGCAAGAAGAAGACCTGGAGGATGCCTTCAGCCACGTCAAGACCGCGTGTCTCTTGCGGGACTGGATGGATGAGCGGCACCAACAAGAGATCGAGGAACGCTTCAGCATCGGCCCCGGCGACATCCGCATGCGCATCGATTCCGCCGGTTGGATGCTGCACGCCTTCCGCGAACTGGCCCGCGCCCTGCGCCCCGATTGGCAACGCCCCATCGGGGACCTGATCATCCGGCTCGAGAACGGTGTCAAAGCCGAACTCCTGCCCCTCATCCGCCTCAAGGGCATCGGCCGCATCCGCGCCCGCACCTTGTTCACGGCGGGCTTCCACACCCCAGCCACTCTCAAGACCGCCCCGGTGGACCGCATCGCCAAGCTCCCCGGCTTCGGTGAATTGCTGGCCAGGGAATTGATCAAGCAGGTAGGAGGCGATCCGGGTCCCGAACCCGTCAAGCCTGCCAAGCCCAAGCCCGCTGAGCCCAAGCCCGCTGAGCCTAAGGCCCCGGCGAAGAAGCCGGCGACCCGCAAGAAGCCCAAAGACCCTGAACCGGCGCCCGCGGATGCCGAAGGCGCAAAGGGCCAACAAGGATTGGGGCAATGGGGGATGCAACCATGATGGATGATGCCGAGAACCAGGTCGCCGCCGTCGGGGTCCGAGGAACCCTCGTTTTGGATGACGTGTTGTTCATGGCCAAGCGGGCCCAGAAATTCGGACCCCTGCAAGTGGTCCGGGACGACCGAGTGGTGGGCTTCGACCACATCCGCAGCGCCGCCCAACACGCCACCCGGGCACTGGCCGAGGGCCGCGCCAAGGCCGACCGGCCGGAAGTGGAGTTCACCAGGTTCCTTGCAGCTCGCCGCACCATCCGGGAAGCCATCGAGCACGTGGGCATCCCCGCCGGCGCCCGCACGGGCATCGTGGTCGCCATGGGAGAGATGCGCCACGCAGGCATCGAGTACTTCTGTGAACAACTGGGCTTGGACATCGACGACTCCCTGATCGTCGCCGACGACGCCCACTTGGAAGCATTCGGCATCACCCAAGCGCAGCGAGACGCCACCGACCCGACCCTTCATTTGGATCTGGCGTTGGAGGCTGTGGCGAGCGTCGACCTGATGCGTTCTTAGGCCCCGCCGTCCAAGGTATTTGAACTGCGCTCGAACGATGGTTGGTGTGGCCCGTCAAAGCCCCCCACCGGGCGCTGGGCCTTACCAAAAATCGGGCTCGCGTCGTTGCGCTCATATAGGGGACCTGTGTCGGCGGACTTGTCCCCGGCGTGCTGGGGACGCGCACCGGCCTCGGTCGGTCCGCCATCTGGTCCCGTGGGGTAGCTTGGATATCCTGGAAGCTTGCGGAGCTTTTGACACGTGTTCGAATCGCGTCGGGACCGCCTCTTTTTCGTCTCCCTTTAGCGGAGGCACCCTCTACCCCTTTGTTTCCTGTGGAGCTTTATGAAGTTCCAGCAGAAT
>JBFGSX010000241.1:0-3185 GCA_041566495.1 Thermoplasmatota archaeon | reverse complement strand
GGTCTCGGGTGGCCTCCTTGGTGAAGTCGCCGCGGATGAACGTCGCGCCTTCCACGGGGCGGGTCCGCTCCAGGTCGACGCCCAGCACCATGCCACGGTCGCCCACCAATTCGACGAGCACTTGGCTCCAGCCGCCCGGGGCGCAGCCAAGGTCGATCACGGCGTCGCCGGGCCGGATCAGGTTCCACTTGGTCTGCAGCTGCTTGAGCTTGAAGGCACTGCGCGCGCGATAGCCCTGCTTCTTGGCGTCCCTGAAGTAAGGATCACGGCGGCGCTCTTCGTGCCAACGGCTGCCCACGAGCCTCGCACTCCGGCCTGCCCCTTAAGCGCAGGCCCCTAGAATGGCCCGGACAGGGTGGTCAAGATGCGGGGTTCGGCGATGACGAGCGCTTCCCCGTTCTGGGACCCGGCGAGCATGTCGAAGTTCCAGTATTGTCCCGGTTCCAATTGGATGACCCCTTCGTCGACGACGGCGACCTGCCCGGAGTCACAGTCATGGCCGATGCCGTACGGGGGTTCCATGACCATAGGGAGGGGTGGAAGGTGGACCACTTCGTCGTCCGGCTTGGGAGCGGCTCCGACGAGGATGGACCCGACGGTGTCCCCATTGCAGAACGCATGGATGAGCAAGCGGATCTCGGTGGCATCCCCGAAGCTCACGGTGCTTTGTTGGACCGAAAGTGGGCCGGCGTAGAGAACGTAGGGTTCCAGGACATCGTAACGTAGGACGGAGCCCCCGTAGTCCGTGCCGTGGTCCGTGCGCTCCATGCTGTAGACGGCGGTGCCGTTGCCGTCGAAGAACGTGATGGACTCGAAGAAGCCTGCCACAGGGCTGTAGACGTATTCGGAGTGCATCCGGGAGCCCTGGTGGCCCATGATGTGGACGTCGCCGTTGTCCTGGATGTCCTTGACCTGGAGGGTCGTGGTCTCGCCGTCCCAAGTAGTGGTCCAGGTCTTGTTGTGGGTGAGGGGGAAATCGAAGAATTGCACGCGGTCGTTGCCTTGGCTGCCGGCCAGGTCGCTCTTGCGGACCTGGCCCAGGTAGCTGACGTCGCCAAGGTCGTCGTAGTATGCCATGTTGGCATCGTTGGTGTCGACGATCCAATCGCCGCCGTCGTCGCCGGTGACGACGAGGCTTACGGCGCCGGCGGTGCCATCGTTCTGGGTGCGGTAGCTCCAGTGTTGGCCGACGACCCACTCCGGAGCATCCACCTGCAGAGCCTGCTGCTGGACCGCGGAGGGCCCCTCGGTAGGGGCATTGGCGCAGCCAGCCAGGCTTGAGATCAGGATGGCTGCGACGGCCACCAGCATTCCACGCATGGGCGTCCTACTGACCGGGCGCGTTAAACGGGTTGTGGTGGGCCCATCATGGGTTCACGGTGTTGTCGAACTCCGTCGGGATGGTGGCGTCGCCGAAGTCGTTGTCGTGCATGGCGAACGCGACCTCGGAGAAGCGACCGGCCTTGAGACCGACCTCGAAGCCCTCGGCTTGGTTGTCCATGAACATGAGTCCGGCGTCGTGCAGACGGTCCACTTGGTACGCCACGGGGCGGGCCGAGGACCAGAACGGCACCAAGGGGTCGGCGTCGTTTGCGATGAACGTGGCGTGGTTGCCCTTGACGAGCATCTCCACTTCCTTGCTGGAGTGGATCTGGAAGCCGACCGCCGGTTGATAGGCAGGACCCAGAGTCCGAGCAGGCCGTCGTCCCGTTCGCGGACGATCACGGTGTTGTCGAGGAGCCAGAGCCAGCCGTCGTTGCGGGCCTTGTGGTGATTGTCATCGGCGTTGAAGACGTCGACCCAGATGCCTGCCCCATCGACGGTGTTGCTGGCGATGACCACGTCGGTGCGGTGCCAGTGGTCCAGTTCGAGGGTCTCTTCTTGCTCCGAGTTGGCCAGGCGGTCGTCGCCGGCGTGGTTGCGGTCCTCGTAGCGCAGACCGTAGCCCCATTCGTCGTGGACGAGGTTGTCACGGAAGGCAACACTGGTCCAGCGTTGGGTGTGGTCGTGCTCGTGCAGGGTGTAGTTGGCTGGGTCGTCCCCGTGGTAGTGGCTGTGGGGGGCGAAGAAGCCGTCACCATGGTGGTGGCCGTGGAAGTCCAGGTCGACGCTGCCGTGGAAGGTATTGTTGTGGATCATGGCCTCGTTGAAGCCGTCGATGTTGGCGATGAGGACGCCGGCGTCAAGGACGGGCGTGGTCTCACGGACCTCGTCCCAGGGGCCGCCTTCGGGCATGGGGCCGACGGTGTTGTAACGGAATTCGCCGTCGTAGTGGCGCAATTGGCCCACGTATTCGATCTCGTTGCGTTCCAAGAGACCGCCCGTGGCGTAGCCGGTGCGGCGGATGTTCTCATTGACACGCAGGTCGTAGATGTGGTTGTGGTGCACGTGAACGCATTGGGCGTTCCAGTTGAGTGTCAGTTGCCCACCGATCCAGTTGTTCTTGATGACGACGCAGGCGTCGGTGTCCTGCAGCATCAGGTCACCCAACACGTAGAGGCCTTCGATGACGAAGGGCTTCTCGAGGGTACCATTGCCCACGACGTAGCCGCTGGACTCGAGGTCGACGTCGCCGATGTAGCGGAGCTTGGAGACCTGGGGCATGTTGCGTGCCTCTTCCGAGGTGGGCACCTTGCCAGTGGCGGGCGGGAACGTGGGGCGCTGCATGCCCGGCGCCTCGTGGTCACCTGCATGTACGCCCTTGTGGGGTGCATCCATATCGTGCTCGCCGGCCCCGGCATGGCCCGTGGCGGCGTGCGAGGGGCCGTCGTGGTGCTCGACGAGGACCCCATCATGGCTGTGGGATTCCTCGTGCGGGGCGACGTCGGCGCAGCCGGCAAGTGCAGTCGAGAGCAAAGCGATGGCAAGCAAGAATGGTCGCATGGGAAAGAGAAGCCGACTTACCAGGTACTTACGTTGATTGGTTGCTGCGAACGAACGTTCGGCTATTTTCACGGCTATCGCAGCCAATGGCGGGTCCACGCGAACTTGCGCCCGTCCCTTTATCAATCGAGTCTCGGTCGCGGCGCCAAGGCCCCGGCCCCGAGTGACTCGCATGGCAAAAATCGTCCACATCGTCGGCACCGGAACCATCGGTGAACCCCTCATCGCCCTGTTTTCGGACAAAATGAAGGAACTGGGCATCGACGAGGTGACCTTCAACAAGCGCACCCCGCAGTTCACGG
>JBFGSX010000240.1:0-3199 GCA_041566495.1 Thermoplasmatota archaeon | reverse complement strand
CCCGTCGTCGTCCCGGTCCACGAAGCGTAGCTCTGCCCCGAAGCCTTGGGCGGTGTGGGGCAAGGGCGCGTAGTAAGGGCGTTCACAGACCACGTTGCATCCAGGCGTCACAGCATGGGCGATGACCGCCGTGTTCGCTGCGGTCGTGCCCGCCGTGGCGCGCACGTCCTCGTCAGGGAGGCCAAGGTGGGTCGCCACGGCGCTGCGGAAATCCGTGGCCGCGTGAAGGTCGAAGGAGGCGACGTCGTTGGCCGCGATCTCTGCGGGCAGCCCCTCCATGGGGTCCTCGGGGACGAAGGCGCTGGCACCCAGATTGTGCTCAGGGGCACCGTGCTCCCAGGCTTTGCCCAAGAGTTGCGCGTGCAGGAACGGAGGGAACTCCACGCAAGGGGACCCTATGCTCGACTTGAAAGCCGTGGCCGTGGGTCCTGGCGTGGAGGTTTATCAGCGCGGAGGCGAGTGCCACGCTGTGCGCATCCTTGCCGTCGTGCTGCTTTTGGCCATCCCCTTGGCCGGCGGCGTCGCCGACAGCACCCATATATGGTACCTGAGTGCAGACCGCGGAGGCATCCAAGAATACGGCGTCGCAGACGGCTTGTTCATGGGATCCACCACCAGCGGCGCCCAAGGGCAGGCCCGGTTTTCGTCCGTGAGCTTGCCATCGACGCCCTTGACCGGCGGCGACGAGGTCGTCGACCGCGTCGAGTGGTACCATACCAAGCCTTGGTCCATGGACATGCTCGTCTTGGAGGACATCAGGGTCGTCTTGTACATGCAAGCCAGCGCCCAAGCTGCGGCCAACCTCGGAGCGGACCTTGTCGCATTGTCCCCGGATGGTGGCCAAGTCACGATCGCAGAACAGACCCGGGCCATCAGTGTCGGGTCCACCGGCACCAGCGAAGTGGACATCGTGCTGGCCGCCCGGGGCGAAATCCTGCCTGAAGGGACGATCTTGCGCCTTGGCGTCTTCATCACGGGCCCCTCTCTTGCCACCGTCGTCCTGTACGGTGACGCCGCCAGTCCGTCTCGCCTGGATGGCTTGCGCATCGAGCCCTTGGACAGCGACGATGACGGCGTGCCCGATACGTTGGAGCGCCGCGCCGGCACTGACCCACTCGATCGCAAGGACCCCGGCGACGGGGCATTCGACGCCGACCGAGACGGTCTCTCCGATGACGCTGAGCAAGCGCTTGGCACCGATCCGTTCGTGGCCGACACCGATGGCGACGGTTGGAGCGATGGCGCTGAAGTGAACGCGGGCACCGACCCTCGCAATGGCGACGACGCACCGCCCGACCTCGACGGCGACGGACTGTACGATGCATTCGAGACCCGCACCCTCACCGACCGGAACGTGGCGGACAGTGACCGTGACGGCGTGTCGGATTGCAACGAAGACGAAGACGAGGACGGCCTGACGAACTGCCAAGAACAAGATCACGGCAGCGACCCGCTCTTGGCGGATACGGACGGGGACGGCATCTCGGATGGCGAGGAAGTCGACCGGGGCACAGATCCAACCCGGCACGGCTCCCCACCCACACCTCCCGGACCCCAAGGCATCGAGATGGTCGCGGCGAGCATGTTCATGGCCATGGGCGTGCTGCTTGCCATGTTCGGACTCTTGCGGAGGCCACAACCATGAACCGCCACACGCTGCGGCAGATCCTAAAGTGGAGTCTGCCCGTGAACCTGGTCTTGTTCGTCTTGGCCTACGCGGACTACTCCCTGTGGGAATCCCGGGGCATGATCACCATCCTCGCCGTCTACGCCGTGTTCGTGCTCGGCCTCATCACCCTCTTGATGCTCGGAGACGGACCCCGTTTCCGCCGCATCGAATTCAACGCGCCCAAAGAAGGCGCGAAGACCATCATCTACAGGAGACCCTAATGGCTGACGCTGAGATCCTGCCCGATTGGGCGGCCCGCTACGTGCAAGACAATCTGAGCGACCACATGCACATCGTCAACGTGTTGCCCATTGACAAGGGCCCGATGGCCGGTGCATACCTGATGAACACCTCCAAGGGGGCCGTCTTGGTCCAGAAGGGTCGTCTCGGCGAAGCCCAACACTGGTTCATGCCGATGCCCGGGGAGCACGTGACGTTCGCCTGCGACCGCTGCGGAGAGCGCATGGAACTGGTGGACCCCGAGGTCCCCCGCGTCATCTATTGCTCCGCATGCGGGGAGCGCCACTTCCTGGTCATCCAGGACGGCGACCTGAAGGTCCTCAAGGACGAGTCAGCAGCAAGCGCCGGCCCGGCGGGTGGCTTCGTCCATGACGACCATACCCTCTACCGCAAGAAGTCCGGATCTGGCTTCGTCTACTTCTTCTCCAAGACCAAGCCCCGTTCCGGCCGGCCCTGTGATCTGCCCGCCGGGCACAGAGTGACCTCCAACGAACGCACCGGCGTCCCGGAGCTGGTGGAAGCGGACCGGTGCGTCGCCCACACTGCCCGCGGCGACCCATGCAGCAACAAGGCGCAATCAGGCTCTGACCGCTGCGCGCGGCACGGGTAGGCGTCAAGCCTTATCCGAGAGAGCCCGAGTGGCAGACCATGGATGACCCCCTAGCCATGGCGCGCACGTGGCGAGCTGTGCGACGGTGGTCGATGGCCGCAGCCGTCGCATGCTTCCCGATCCTGTTCATCATTGACGAGCGCTTCGATTTCGCGTCATCGCCGGTACTGCCCGGCATCATGGCCCTCCTCGTCGTCTGGGTGCTGGGACCGATCCTGGTGATGGAGTTCCTCCGCACACGACGACCGCTGGCTGGGCATTTTGAGACCACCTCGAAGGTCGGACTCGGAGTCGCGTTTGCATGGTTCCTCCTGTGGCTGGTGCTCGCTTGAAGGCTTGGTGGATGGTGCTCCTACTCCTGCCGACGGGCTTGGCGCAGGACCCTGGTGACGCATTGCGCAGCCTGGATGAAGTGCTTGGCGACACGGTGCCGCCCGCGCTCGGGACGGTCTATCAGGTAGCGGGCCAGAACATCACGCGGGAAGACGTGCGGATCTTCTTCGATGTCAATATCACCAAGGGGGATGTTGGCATCTTCGGGCTCCTGGTCGGCTCCGGCACGGCGGAGGTGGAGGCGCAGTTGACCTTGCGCGTGGAGATGCGGGTCATCTCGTCCGAGCGCCTTAGAGCGGCCGCCGAGGGAGAGAACGATTACAACGCCAGCGCGCAGAACGCGACCT
>JBFGSX010000239.1:0-3252 GCA_041566495.1 Thermoplasmatota archaeon | reverse complement strand
GCGAAGTCAACCAGATCACCCCCGAGCTCATTGCTCGCTGGGAAGAGATGAGTGACGACGAGAAAGCCAAGGTCGAACTGCGTGCCTTCGACTTCGAGGTCCCCGTCGCCGGTCGATACCCGGGCAAACCCCATCCCCTTACCCAACTCATGGACCACGTCCGCCAAGTCTTCTGGCGCATGGGCTTCCAAGAGATCAGCGGCGACTACGTGGAGTCCGCCTACTGGAACATGGACGCGTTGTTCATTCCCCAGGACCACCCGGCCCGCGAAATGCAGGACACCTTCTACCTCGCCAACCCCGCCACCATCCACGTCGACGACGCCGACCTGGCCCGCGGCCGCGCCGTGCACGAACACGGCGGCGACACCGGCAGCACCGGCTGGGGTGGCGCGTTCAGCGATGAGGTCTCCAAGCAGGCCTTGCTGCGCACCCACACCACCAATACCACCGTCCGCCACCTCGCCGCCCACCCCAAGGCCGACCACCGAGTCTTTGGGCTGGGCCGCGTCTTCCGCAACGAGACGATGGATGCCACGCACCTTCCAGAATTCCACCAGATCGAAGGCATCGTCACCGAAGAAGGGGCCACGTTCGACATGCTCGTAGGCTTGTGCCGCCACTTCTTCACCCAGATGGGCTTCCCCGAGGTCCGCTTCCGCCCCGCGTACTTCCCCTACACGGAGCCCAGCATGGAGATCGACGTCAAGTACCACGGCAAGTGGATGGAATTGGGCGGCTGCGGCGTCTTCAGACCCGAAGTCACCGAACCCCTCGGCGTCGAGCACCCCGTCCTGGCCTGGGGCTTTGGCCTCGAGCGCCTCGCCATGATGCGCCTCGGCCTCAAGGACATCCGGCAATTGTACATCTCCGACGTGCAGTGGCTCAAGGAACAACCCTTCCTCTGAGCGGCCCGCAAGACCCTCGCTAAGGGCCCCCGGCCAAGGGGCCTGAGGCCCATCGGCTCGTGTGCACTGACGCAACGCTGATGTAGCATCCCACTTGGGCAAGGAGTATGAAACAGCTCATGCTAGCGGCTCTGCTGCTCGCTGTCGGCCTCGCAGGCTGCGCCCAGGAGGCGCCCACCGAGGCAGACGGCACCCCCGTCGCCGAACCCACCCCGACCGACGTCGTCCCCACCACCGACCTGACGAAGGTCATCGAGGCCGGCGCCGACCTCGTTCCGATCACGCTCGCTGAGAGCATCGTGGACGTCGCGCAGATCTCCGCAATGCACGACCCTTACGAGCCCACCATGGAAGTGTGCGACGACGGTAGCATCTACGTCACTGGCCACACCTTCCTCGTGGACACCACCGGCGCCCCCGTCTTCGGTAGCCACGACGATGGTGCCTCCTGGGAAGCCCTCCCCTGGTTCATGGACCAGACCATGCCCGCCGGTGTCCCCGGTTCCACGCCTCCTGTGAGCGATGAGATCTTCCTCGCCTGCGGTGACGATGGCTGGCTCTACGGCGGCGACATCACCCTCGCCACCTACCCCGTGAACGCCTGGGGCAACCACGGCACCACCCACGAGTACTGGAACTTCAACGCCTACAACGAAGGCCAGAACGCCGTCCAAGCTGGCGAATGCACCACCGTCGGCGTCGTCCCCGTGGCCGCCCCGGCCAAGGACCGCCCCTGGACCGCCTACAACAACGGCACCCTCCTTCTGACCAGCAACCCTGCTGGTGGCGCCAACCAGATCGGCGTCGTCCAAGTGCCCTTCGCGGCACCCACCCCCTGGAGCTACGGCACCGCCATCGATGGCGTCGACTGGAACGTCTGCGCCGGCCCCGGCGGCAGCATCCCCGGTGTCCCGGACATCAACAGCCAAGGCCTCTTTGCTGCCCCCCAGAAGAGCGGCGGCCAATTGTTCCTGACCCTCGGACACGCCTCCGACGTCATGGACGTCCGCAACGTGCCCCTGTTCGACCCCGCCTCCGGCGGCGAGATCACGAGCCACTACGGCCACGCCACCTTCGACGCTGACGACACCCTGTACGTCGGCATCAGCACCAACGGCCCCGCTGACGACAACGGCTCCCGCCCCGGCGCCATGACGTTCTCCGTCAGCCTCGACGACGGCGAGTCCTTCGAGACCCTCCGCTTCGAGACCGGAACCGGTGCCCTGCGCCACTTCTACATGGACGCCAACCGCTTCGGCTCCGGCGCCCTCGTGGTCTGGGCCGTCGACGGTGACCAAGGCTACGACTGGTACATGGGTCACCTGCAGGCCAACGCCACCGGCGCCCCGTACCTCGAGAACGTGTTCATGGTCATCGATGAAGGCATCGCCCCCAGCGCCCACGTCACCGGTGCCGCCGTCGGCCCTGACGGACGCGCCTACACCGCGATGTACTCCCGCAGCAGCACGGTCCTGAGTGTGTTCATCCAGCGCGATGGCCCCACCCTGCCCGTCTACGCTCCGGTCGAACCCGTCGCCGCGGTCGAATAAGCCTGTACCGCTTCCTCTTCCCTTTCATCCTTTGATTCCGGCCCCGGCCGGCAACCTAACAATGGCGCGCTGCCAGTCCATGGCATGCACGCCAAGGGACTCTACCACGCCGTCCTGTACGTCAAGGACCTGAAGCGCAGCGTCGCCTTCTATCAAGATCTCCTTGGTTTCATCCCCATTGGGCAAGCTTTCGGGGGCCGCGCCCAAGCGTTCCGGGCCGGCGACCACCGTACCCACCACGAACTCCTATTGATCGAAGTGGGTGATGCCCCCGGACCGGACGACGCCTGGGGCGGTGCCGTGCAAGGGCGCCGGCGGGGCCTATACCATCTCGGCATCAAGGTCGGGGATTCGCTGGATGAACTCCGCGCCGCCAAGGCCGAACTTGAAGCCGCCGGGACACCCATCGATGGCATGAGCGACCACACCGCCACGTGGAGCCTCTACATCCGGGACCCTGACGGCAACGAACTGGAGATCTACTGCGACAACCCCGCAGTGGATTGGAAGAACGACCCAGAGTCCGTCATGGCGCCCATCAAGCCACTGCATCTTTGACGCCACGTCACAGTTCTTCGGGGCCTCCGCGCCGTATGGTCCGGGCCCGGACCCGCCAGATCACGACCATCACACCTGTGGCGAGGATGGCTGCGACCACCTCGGGCGTGAACCACCGACGCAGGGCATCCACTGTGAACAAAGCGTCCCCCGTCAACACCACCAGGAACGTCAGGGGCGCGAAACCGATCGCCGCTCCGAGGCCGACCTGCCACACCCGGAAGCCCGCCGCTGGC
>JBFGSX010000238.1:0-3267 GCA_041566495.1 Thermoplasmatota archaeon | reverse complement strand
CTGCAGCTTGCCCGATGGCGTGCGGGGCAGATTGGGCCAGAACTGGATCTCCTTGGGGCATTCATGGGCCGCCAAGTGGTCCTTGCTCCAAGCGACCAGGTCGGGTTCTCCAACGCTTACTACGGCGGCCACCACGCGCTGCCCCCATTCTGGGTCGGGGACGCCGATGACCGCCACGTCGGTCACGTCTGGGTGGCTGAGTAGCGTGGCCTCTACGGTGGCGGGATCCACGTTCTCGCCGCCTGTGATGATGCGATCGTCCACCCGGCCTGTGACGAACAACAGGCCATCTTCGAGTCGCCCCAAGTCGCCCGTGCGCCATGGCCCGGGGACATTCAACGTAGGGCCATCGATGACGATCTCTCCCACCTCGCCGGGTGCTACCGGCTTGTCTCCGTCCATGATGGTGACCTGGACACTGTCGAGGGGCCGCCCGCTGGTGCCGGGGTGTTGGCGGACCTCGCTGGGCGTCGCAGTGGCCACTTGGCCACACGCTTCACTCAACCCATAGGATGCGTAGATGGGCCAGCCGGCGTCCAGTGCCCGCTCCGCCAATGCGGGGTCGAGCCGGTCGCCTCCGATGAGGGCGCAGCGCAGGGATTTGGGTGGCTTGACGTCGTCCTCGATGAGGCGATGGAGCATCGTCGGCACGAGGCTCACATGGGTGATGCCATGGGCTTGGAACGCTTGCTCTGTGGCGGACGATGTGAAGATGTCCTGCAGGACCAATTGGCCGCCCCCGTGCAAGCAGCGGTCCACCATGGTGATGCCCCCGATGTGCCAAAGGGGCAGGGTGGCGAGCCAGACGCTGTCGGGGGTGCAATCCAGTCTCATGATGGCGGCCTTCCGGTGAGCTGCCAGGGCTTTGCGAGAGACGTGCACCAGGCTGGGCTTACCGGACGTGCCACTGGTCCGCAGGATCGCATAGGTGTCCGGGTCGGAGTGGGGTGGTCGCAAGGCGCCTTCCAAGTGGGAGACCGGTTCACTGTCGGCGTTGAGCATCAAGGCCGGGCGCGCGCCGTGGATCTGTTCGGCCAACGGGCCGTGTTCCGTGGAGGTCACCACCACATCGACCTCGGCGGCGTCCAAATGGGCCATCATCGCCTCGGGAGTGTCCCGCATCGGCATGGGCACCAACACGAACCCTTGGTTGGCAGAAGCGGAGTGCAGCCCGAAGTGGAGGCGGGTGTTGCCGTCCAGCACCGCCAAGCGGTGCCCGGCTTGCACCATCATGGGACGGCCTCCTTGGGGCGGACACCCAGACCTGGCGTGGCCGGGACCTGGATCATGCCGTCCACGATGGCCGGGGGTGTGGCGATGTCCCGGGCCAAGTAGCGGCTCGTGGCCAAGCCGCAGGCGGTGCCCGGCGGCAGCAACGATGCAACGTGCAGGGTCGCGGTGACGCCGATAGCCGATTCGAGACTGTTGGTGATGGTGACCGGAACATCTTGGGCGGCGTCCATGGCTTCGATGGTGCGGTCGAGGCCACCCAAGCGCTGCGGCTTGAGGATGAAATGGTCCCCGGTGCCCGCTTCTCGCAGCCGCGCGATGGTGGCGGGGTCCGTTGCAGATTCATCCAAGGCGATGGGGATCGGGCCACCGGTGAGCCGATGCAATGTGGAGACGTGTTCTGGGGCAACGGGTTGCTCGACGTACTGGATGTCATAGGAGGCCAGGGCGGTCAATGTCTCCATGGCATCTTCGGGCTCCCAGGCGCCATTGGCATCCAAGCGCAGTGCTGCATGGGGAGCGCCGGCGCGGACGGCTGCGACGCGGGCCAGGTCATTGTCGGACCCAACCTTGAGTTTCAAGGTCGTGTAGCCGCTGGCGATGGCGGCGGCCGCCTCAAGGCGGAGGCGCTCCGGGTCGGGGCTGGTGAGCAACATGTTGACGGCGACCTCCGCTGATGCGGTGCGACCGTAGCGCTTTGCAAGCCACGCGGACAAGGAGAGTCCCGCATGCTGGGCCTGGGTGTCCATCCAAGCAGTGCTGGCGCCGCAGCGGAGACGGGCTGGCAGTCCGTCCAAGGCGGTCAGGTCGTCAGGGCATGCCAGGAGCAGTTCTCGAGCGCTTGTCGAGTCCCATTCCTCGTGGGGTGGTGGGGCCATCTCGCCCCAACCGGTCTGGGCATGTTGCACCAAGCCAATATGGCGCTCCGTCTGGGTGCCCTTGGCCCATACATAGGGCGTTGCCAAAGGCAGGCGGTGATCATGGAAGGTCCAATGGTTCAGGCCTGCGTCGGACGCCACGAGCCGGCGATGGCCGGGGGCCAAAAAGGGTTGCTTGGTCAGATGAGGCGGGCGAGCACGACGCCGATGCTGCCTAGGACCGCATAGACCAGCAGCAAGCGCGCGGTGCCACCCAGCGCCGGGTTGTACGCTTGGCGGACCGGTTGCTCATTGGCGACGATGCGCATCGGGCCCTGGGTGAAGAAGACGGTGGCGATGGGAAGGAGCCACCAGAGTTCATCGGCGAAGTGCGCGATGACCGCAGGGGCAAGCACGGCAGTGGCGACGAGAGCGAAGTACAAGCGGCGGGTCCAGGCTTCCCCGATTCGCACGGCGACGGTCTTCTTTCCTGCGGCGGCGTCGGTGGGGATGTCTCGCAGATTGTTGACGACCAAGATGGCAGCGGCCAGCAGGCCCAGGGGTACGCCCCATGCGATGGCGAACGGTTCCCACGTCAGGCTCTGTACGTAGACGGTGCCAGCCACGGCGATGGGTCCGAAGAACACGAACACGAAGATCTCCCCGAGGCCGATGTAGGCGATGCTCTTGCGGCTAGCGGTGTAGAAGATGCCGCTCAGGATGCCTGCCACGCCGATCGCGAGAATGGGCCAACCAGCGACCCAGACCAAGTACAGGCCCACCAGGGCCGCCACGCCGAACGTGGCGAATGCGGCAGTGCGCACGGCGCTGGGAGCAAGGAGGCCCGCAGCGGAGGCCCGGATCGGGCCCGCCCGGTCTGCCGTATCCGCGCCCTGGACGTGGTCGTAGTAATCGTTGGCCAGGTTGGTGCCGATCTGTAGCAACAGTGCACCGGCCAAGGCCGCGAGGGCGGGCAACAAGGCCAAGACGTCCCAGGACCAGGCCAGGGCGGTGCCCAGCAGCACTGGGCTCGCCGCGGCGGGAAGGGTTCGCAGGCGCAAGGTGCCGATCCAGGGAGAGGCCACGGTGCGCCCACGAAGGCCTGGGGGAAAAAGGCTCAGCTTGTGATTGCGGCGACGGCCCGTTCCAGCCGCTCGGCTGCTTGTTGGCCCACGGCGTG
>JBFGSX010000237.1:0-3359 GCA_041566495.1 Thermoplasmatota archaeon | reverse complement strand
CCGCTCCGTGCTGGCAGCCGACCTGGTCGGCGCCATCGGCCTCAGTGCCCCCACCCTGGGCCGCCTCCTGCGCGACGGCGAGCCGGCCAACGACTACCTGGCCAACTACATCGTCGTCACCCCCCACGGCCGCACCAAGGCGCTCGACCTGACGCCCCATGGCCGCATGATGGCGAGCAAGATCCGCGCCGGCGCCGTCCCCAGCTGATCCGGCCGGCGGTTTCCACGCGAAACAATGCCGGGCCACGCTTGATATACAACCTCCGAGTCGGCAGACCTGCCCTCCATCCCTGGCGTGTGGCCGAAAGCTCGCTTCGCGATCTTCCGCCCTGCGTCTAACACGGGAGTCCCGGCCTCGGCCGGAACAAGACGGGTAGGAGACAACCACATGGCACAAACTATTGAAGCAGTCGTCGACGGCGGCAAGGCCTCGGCCGGCCCGCCCCTTGGACCCGCGCTCGGCCCCGCCGGCGTCAACATCGGTGAGGTCATCGCGGCCATCAACGAGAAGACCGCCGCCTACGCCGGCATGAAGGTCCCCGTCAAGGTCATCATCGACGACAAGAAGAACTTCGAGATCAAGGTCGGCACCCCCCCGGCCAGTCAGCTCATCAAGACCAAGGCCGGCCTCAAGTCGGGCAGCGGTAACGCCAAGACCACCATGGTCGGCAACCTCACGCTCGACCAGGTCAAGGAACTCGTCGAGATGAAGTTCGACGACCTGACCGGCGCTTCGATCAAGACGAAGGCCAACGAGATCGTCGGCACCTGCGCCAGCATGGGCATCACGATCGAAGGAGAGGACGCCCGCGTCGTCTCCAAGAAGATCATCGCCGGCGACTGGGACTCCAAGTTCTAAGCGCATGTCTACCTCCAACGAGGTAGCAGCGACTTCCCCCAGCGGCGCCCATGGCGCCCTGGATGCTTCCCCCCCTCAATCCATCCCTGGACATCGTTTGGTCCTGGGATTCTTCGTGATCCTCGCCATCTGCGTAGCAGTCATGTTCGTCCTCTTCGCGTGGTCTGTGCGACCCGAAGACCGAGCATGGCTCCCCAAGATGTTGTTCCGTTACCTGTACATGCCCGTCGTCGCGACGAGCCTCATCGTCAGCATCGATGCCAAGCGCCTCGGCCACGGCCGCTGGTGGATGTTCTTGGTGACGGCGCCGGTGCCCCTGCTGAACATGGCACTGGCTGCGCTGTGGTTGTTGAAGTGGCGGCACGCCGCCCCCCGTGACGCATCGTAGGACGTTCCTACGCCGCAGCGGCGCCACAGTATTCGTGTTCGACGATCAGCCAATCGTTCTCTGGGTCATGCAAGACAAGTCACCTCCTTGATGAACTGCGGGACTTTGTTGGTGGGGATCTTGGCGCCGGCCGAGTGGGGGTGTCCGCCCCCGACGATGCCGTGATGCGCTGTGAAGTCGGCGACGAATTCCCCGAGGTTCAGTGATTCATCGTCGCCTGTGCGACGCATGCTGAGTGCGGATTGCTCGGGTCGCCGGTTGACCATCAGGGCCACGTGGGCGCCTGCATCTTTGGCCACTTGGCTGAGGGCGCGACTACCGAAGCCGAAGAGGCTTGGTTTGTGGCGACCGAATTTCAGCAAGGCGACGTTGTGTTTGATCTCGATGCGGTCCCGCACCCGGTCAAGGGCCCGTTCCCAGCGCCGTTCGATCTGCATCTGATAGTAGCGACCCTTGATCTCGGCGACCTCACTGGGCCAGATGCCCTTGGAGAGGTGGCGCGCCGCGGTGAGTCGGAAGCGATCATCCTCGACCTTGTAACGCCACGCGAAGTCGATCATACGGGCCTCTTCCTCGATGCGCTCGAGGCCGACGACCTGAGCGGTGTCCTCTAAGAGTCGGCTCGGGCAGTACTCTACCTGGTCGGCGAGGGCGACCAGGTGTTTGTGGGCGCCGTTGAGTCCTAGGTATTCGTAGGCGACGCCGGCGGCGCTCATCCCTTGGTGGATGACGCCCTCGGTGCGTGGATCGAGTTGGTCCCAGAGCACTTCGGATTGTTGGTGATGGTCGAGGTAGACGACGTGTTGGGGCGACTTCACCTTGTCGTTGAGGGTCTTGATGAAGCGGGGAGTGAGGCCCAGGTCGACGAGGTAGAATCGTTCGGACGAGATGTCCTTGCGCAGCACATCGACAGCCATGTCTCCCGAAGGAACGAAGCTGACCTTGGTGGCCGGGTTCTGGGCAAGGAAAAGGGCCGCCGAGACAATGCCATCCACATTGCCGCGGGTCAGTAGGTGGACCTTGCGGTCGTCACGCTGGAGGAACTCCATGAGCGCTGTGCATCCCTGCCCTGCAATCAGAACCGGGCTACATAGATGCTACGTTTACCGCGCGCCGAATTGGCTGCAATAGAGACTCAAGCGTCTCGTTTGGCGCTCTTCTTGCCCGTTTTCTCGCTCTGGCGAGGCTGTTTGGGGACCTTTTCCTTCGGAATCTTGGGTTCTGCACCACAAACGGTGCAGTCCTGCTGCTGGGGGGTCGGCGATCCGCACTGGGTGCACCAGCGTTCGCCTTCTACGGGGCGGCGGAACAATCCGGCCATGGGTTCCACCGTCGGGATGATGCGCGACCAGATCGGCAGCAAGGATAGGGCGACGACGATGGCCACAAGCCAAGCGAGGCCTGATAGGGAATCGAGGGCGCCGGTGTCCGTGGCCCGGCCCGTGAAGCCGAAGGCGAGCGCGAGGATGACGGATGCGATGATGACCCAGATGCGAGGACGCACGTTGGGTCACCCGTGGCGGGGGCTTTCAATCATTCTGACTGGCCCAGGCCTCTTCTTCGACCACTTGTAGGGCCCCGGGGATGACGACGCAGTGCAGGGGCGGACCGAAGTCGCGCTCTGCCATGGGCCCCGCGGGCCCCGTGACGACATTGGGGCGGTCGCTGCCGGCCCGGGCCACGATGCCTACTTGGGTCTCGGCGTTGAACCAGTCGGCGCCCCGTTTCTCAGCCAGTTGCAGGAGCAGACGTAGGCCTTCGTCGGCTGTCATGTAGTACCCTTGGGCGGGCCAGTCGTCCCCGCGGCCTTCAGGGCGAGCTTCGTCCGCCTTGATGTCGAGAAGCACGAGGGTGTGGAGGCCGGCGTCGTGGTTCTCTTGCACGGCGTCGAACATGCTTTCGGGCAGCCAGTTGGCTTCAGGGCGGACCAGGGTCGTGGTGCGTCCGAATTTGTAGTGCTGCAAGCCGAGCAGACCAGGAGCCGCGGAGTAGATGCTGGGGGCATGGACCACGTGGACCTCGACGCCGGCGGCGCGGGCGCGGACCATCAGGTCGGTGTGGGTGGTGGCGGCCAAAGGATCACCGGCGGTAAGGAGAACGATCTCTTGAGTG
>JBFGSX010000236.1:0-3382 GCA_041566495.1 Thermoplasmatota archaeon | reverse complement strand
CCTGTTGAGTGGCAGGTCTTGGACCCCGGATCGGGCATTGGGCTCGTCGAATGGTACCAACCATCGTGCAAGGGGCCACTGGCAACAGCCGAAGGTCCCATTGCGACGAGCAGCAGAAACAGGGCAGGCAGGGCCGATGTGAGTTTGCGGAACAGCAGGAACACCAGACGCAAGACCCTCCCCGTGGGTCAAAATGGTTTCTGGCAACGGCGGGCGGCATGGTTCTGGGGGCTTGCTCAGCCCGTTTTTCTGGCGGAATTCCATGCATACGCGTGTGTTGTACGGTGCTCACGCGCGTCGTTGGATACGGTTGCGTCGACCGCGTGGTCGAACCGTACGGCATTTTGATTATCGCTGGCAGGGCGTTGGTTGGCCCCACTCGCAATCATCCGGTTGAACCCCATGTTGTAGCCGTGTTGTAGCCATCCGCCACAGGACCAATGAGAAGGTTCGCTGATACGGCACTACTCCCTCTTCCATTCCTTCTTTGCACCTGGCTTCCGGGCCCGGGTAATGGTTCGATGCAAGCTGGGCTCATGCGCTGCTTGCCCGTCATGGGCGCCTTCGTGGTTCAACGCGGCTCTGCATGAGATGCACTGATTGGTTGATGCCCGGGGCTTCGATAAGATCGGCAGCGGTTTCTTGACGCACCGGGGCCTCGCCACAAACAGGGTTCAGGCGGTAGTCGCGGAAGCAAGTCGGCGCTTGGCTTGGCTACGGTTTCCTCAGCACCAAGACCAACGTCACTCCGACGCCCGCCAAGACCACCGCCCCGCTGCCGACGAACCATGCCCACGTGGGCATGCCTGACTTGGAGTCCTGGGTCTCGGGTTGGGTGTTGGTGACGGGCTCGTCGTCGTCCGTGGGGTCATTGACGGGGTCATCCACGGGGTCGCCCGTCTCCGGGGCGTCGCCGACGGTGAATTGGGCTCGTAGGATGGCGGAGTCTGTGGCGTCGCCGGTGCTGGCTTCGATGGTGATGAGGGTCAAGCCGCCGACGGTGTATGGTGGCGTGATGGTGTAGGTGATGGTCGTGGATTCCCCGGCTGCTAGCTGGATCGAGGGTTCGTCGAAGGCGGGGCTCCAAGCGGCTGGGGCATCGCTGGCCAAGTCGACGGTGACCGGCACGGGATTGGGGTTCGTGACGGTGATGTCAACAGCGAATTCCTGGCCGCTTTTGTCGGTGATCTGCGTCTGGCTCAGTGAGATCTCTGGTGGTGCGGGGGCTTGTACGTTGACAGATTTGGTGACGGTCGTCGTGGCGCCATCGTCATCGGTCGCAGTGAACGTGACGCTGACGATGCCGGTTTCGGTGAATGTCTGCGTCAACGTGCTGCCGGTGCCGGCGTTTACGCCGTTGACCGTCCAAGCCTTGCTTGCAATGCTGCCGTCGCTGTCCGTTGCCGTCGCCGTGAACGTGACGTCTTGGCCGGCGACTGGGGCTTCGGGCGTGAATGAGACCGTCACGCTGGGTTTCTGATTGGCTGGCGGATCCGTGACGGTGATGGTTTTCGTGGCGGTGTCGGTGGTGCCTTGCTCGTCCGTGACGGTGAGGGTGATGGTGTAGGTGCCGGGACTCGTGTAGGTGTGGCTTGGGTTTTGGGTGGTGCTTGTGGTGCCGTCGCCGAAGTCCCACGCATGGGACTCGATGGTGGCGCCGAGGTTGGATTCGGGGTGGGTGGAGCAATCGGTGATGCTTACGGCCGCACCGGTCGTCTCCGAAGTCCCGCCATCGATGCATGCCGACGGGCCAACTTGCGCGACTTCCACGAATCGATTCGTCGAATCTTGCCCCCCGCTGTCGTCCGTGACCGTCAGTTGTACCCAATACTCGCCGGGATCATCGTACACGTGCTGCGGGGTGGGCCCTTGAACCGTGGTTCCGTCGCCGAAATCCCACTGCCATGCCGCCAGGGCCGCATCGTCGAGAGCAACGGTTTGGTCGTCTGGTACCATGGCTGTCCGCGTGGTGAGTTGCTCCGATAGCGTGAACGACGCCGTCGGACCAGGCGTAAACCGAAGTCGGTCGATGCTATACTGGAATGCATTACCGTCAAATTCTCGGTTGATGAAGAACAGGTCGTCATGACTGCCCCAAGTGGATGGCGCCCTGGGCTCCGACTCATCAATTGGCACCCAGGCCCCGTTTTCCGTACGCCAGAAATGGTTCTCACCAAATCCTGGGCCATCGGAATGTTGTACGAGGAAGCGCACGGTGAGATCGCCTTCATGATTAATGAGGGCCGGGCCAGATGCCTTGGCAGAGTGGTGGGTCGATCCCTCGGGAAACTCGAATAGCGGCGCATTGAACACCCACTCCTCTCCAATCCAATCCAGCATGGAAACGCTGCCGTCAAGCGTCCAGACAAGCAAGCTCAGGTCGGCGCCATTTCGTGGATGTGGCGGGGCTGCCAAAATCTCCTGGACTTCGTCTGGTAATGGTTGCTCCGACCAACCCGATACGCTCGGGGCCAGCAACACGGGTTCGAGTGCGCCGTCCGGGAATTCTGTTTGCAAGTGGTAGGCCACGTACAGCTCGCCCGTCGCCGATGTGGTGGCGATGTAGTCACGCGTCGATGCCGGCTTCGGGACATCGTGGACGACCTCCTTGGACCATTGGCCATGCTGGAATGTCGCTACCCATACCTGGCGAGCGACATGAGGGTCGTTTGAGAAATCAAGCCAGGCAAATGAGGGGCCCCGGCCAGTATCGACAAGCCGCGTCGGAGAGGTGGAATTGTGCACGTACCAGATTGGATCTGGGTTGGTTTGTAACACGTGAACCTGATGGGCCGATGTCCCGGCGCTGGCCCATATGTCCGACTGCGAGTTGACTTCACTCATCCAAGTCGTGACCGGAGGCTCGATGGCCAACAGGTTTGGGGCCCAGACGCCGGCCGGCCACGCGTCCTCCTTGACGAGTTCGGATTTGCCGGACTCCACATGCACGAGCACGAGGTCATTCTCGCTGCGAGCCAAGGCAAGCAGACCGCGCGTCTCCCATGAATCGATGGCCAGCACCTCCTGGCTGCCTGCCATCACAACCTCCTCCTGCGTCCCCATCGCGGCGCTGGGAAGGAGGAGTACGAGCAGGGCCAAGGCCGCCCAGCCAATGTGCATTGCCGGCTCATGGGCGGGTCGAGATGTTGCTATTGGGACACTCATGCCGTGCCTAGACGTTGAGTGAGTCGATGCGGTCCGGGAACGGCATTGGGATGCAGACGTCGCCATCGAGGGGGTCGCAGGGGGCCCAACAGCCGATTCGCCATTCGATCACGTATTGCGTGTTGCCGGAGTAGAAGTCGCCCAGCCACGACACCATGGTCCCGGCCGTGTTCCGCACTTCTCCCGCCGTGCTGCCTTGCTGAGGGCCGTGGTTGGG
>JBFGSX010000235.1:0-3384 GCA_041566495.1 Thermoplasmatota archaeon | reverse complement strand
GCCCGTGCATAGCCGCTTTGCTACCGTCCCAGGTGGTATGAGCCGAGGCCCGTAGCGGCCGGGGGCAAGCCCCGCTTATGGCGGCCGAGTTAGGTCCGCAATAAAGGCGTTGGGGGACGCCTCCACCGGACGGCACTTTGCGTCGCAGGGGCGGGAAACACCCATGGCTCGATGCGGTTTCCATGGGCTATGGACGAAATGGCTGCCCACGATGCATGGCGCACCTTGAACGACGTACCCGAGCCTCGCAAGGAGGCGACGACCCGCGTCGTCGGCTTGACGTGGATGGTCTGGGGGCTCGCATTCGCGGTCGGCATGCTCGCCACCGCAGTCCTGGGCCAACCCAGTGCCAAGTATGCGGCGGAGGGCGAGTTCTTGGCGTTCCTCGTCGGGGCCGGAGCGCCGGTCTTCGTGGCCGCCTTCATCACGTCCCATCTATGGCGCGCCCACGGGGTGCTGCCCTCCGGTCGCCCTGGGCTGGTATTGGCGGGCGTCGCTGTTGCATCCGTACTGGGGGGCTACCTGCTCATCTGGCCCATGGCGCTTTTGTCGCTCATCGTTACCGGCGGGGACCTCTTTGCCCCCATCTTGCCCCGTTACACGGTCGCCGGTCTGGGGGGCCTGTTCGCGGTCACCATCTGGGTCTGGGCCTTCGGTTGGACTCGCTGGAACGCCATGCCGAAAGGGCGCCGCTGGACCGGCTGGCTCGGTGGAGCCTTCATGGTGCTCAGCATCCCCCTCGGTATGATCGCCGTCATTGATGGGTATGGCATGCGCCTGGCGAGCATTCTCGCGGCCTTCATCGTCATGACGTCGTTCACCTTCATCGGAGCGCGGCTGTACGCTCGGGGCTGAATGCTTCCTGCAGAACTACGCATCATCCACCAACCGGTACGGTTGCAGATCATGGCGATGCTGGCCAAGCACCGCGACGTGGGCTTTGCCGCCATCCGGGATGCTCTCGGGCTCACAGACGGCAATCTGCAATCCCATTGCCGACGGCTCGAGGAGGCCGGCTTGGTGACCTCCCGGCGCGCGCTAGGGGCCACGGGGGTGGTCGTGCAGTACGCCATCAGTGATCTCGGGGATGCCCGCATGGCCGCGTACACGGCGTGGCTGCGTGCGTGGTTGGACGAGATGCCTGAGGGGTGAGCCTACTCTTCTTCGCCCACGGCGCCTGCAGGTTCCCAGTCCAGGTGCTTCACGACGATCTCGGCCAGGTCTTCCACGACCATGGTCTCATCGTTGCCGGTGAGGCTGACACCATCGTTCATCATGGTCAAGCAGAAGGGGCAGGCGGTGGCGACGGTGTCGGCGCCGGTCTCTGCCGCTTGCTTGGCGCGGATGACGTTGATGCGTTGGCTCTCTTCCTTGATCTCGTACCACATGTTGGCCCCGCCTGCACCGCAGCAGAGGCCACGGTCGCCGGATTGGGCCATCTCCAACACGGGCAGACCGTTGTTGGCCCGCTGCAGGACGCGGCGGGGCGCGTCGAAGATGTCGTTGTGGCGGCCGAGGTAGCACGAGTCGTGGTAGGTGACCTTCATCTCGGCCGTGTCCTTCAATGGCAGGCGCTTCTCGTCGATGAGGCGCTCGATGAGTTGGGTGTGGTGCACGACCTCTTCGAACTCGGCGCCGAACTCCGGGTACTCGTTGCTCAGGGTGTTGAAGCAGTGGGGGCACTGCGTGATGATCTTCTTCACGCCGTACTGCTGCATCACCATGAGGTTCTCCATCACCGATTGCTGGAAGCGGCCTTCTTCGCCGAGGCGGCGGGCGGTCTCACCATTGCACTTCTCTTCGACGCCGAGGATGGCGAACTTGACGTTGGCGGCGTTGAGGATCTTGGCGACCGATTGGGTGACCTTCTGGTTGCGGGGGTCGTAGCTGCCGGAGCAACCGACCCACCACAGGTATTCGAACGACTCGCCACGGGCGGCCAGTTCAGATGCGATGGGCACTTCGATGCCGTCCCCCACCCCTTGGGCCCAGTCGGCGCGGTCGGCCATCGGGAAGCCGTACGGGTTGCCGGCGTTGGTGATGTTGACCAGGAGCTTCTGTTGGTGCTCGTCGATCTTGGATTCCATCACCTGGGCGCGGCGCATCTCGGTGATGATGTCCACGTGCTCGATGTCGACGGGGCACTCCGTCATGCAGGCCCGGCAAGTGGTGCAGGACCACAGGGTGGCCTCGTCGATCTGGGTGGCGAGGCTGCCTTCCTGGACCATGGTGAGTTTCTGGGGTGCGTAGGCGTCGCTGGCGGGCTGCTCGTTCTCATCGAGGGTGCCGGCAGCCTTGCCGCCGCCCTTGACGTGGGCGCGCTCCGCGTAGTAGTCCTCCCACATGTGCGCCTTGAGGTCCTGGATGAGCTTGCGGGGGGACAGGGGGCGTCCTGCAGCGGTAGCGGGGCACTGGGCTTCACAGCGGCCACAGTTGGTGCAGGCGTCCAGGGCGAGGCGGTCCTTCCACGTGAAGTCGCGGATGTTGCTGTACCCGACGTCAGGGAGGTCCATGTCGCCGGACTCGAGCATCTCTTGGAGATTGAAGGGGGTCGGCAGAGCGGCGCGGGCCTGGCGCTCTTCGTCGTGGAAGAACACGTTGAGGCTGCTCGTGACGATGTGCTTCATCTTGGTCCATGGCAGGATCGCGAGGACACTGCTCCAGAGCGCGAAGTGGAACCACCACATGTACGGGTAGACCTGGACGATCTGGGCGGGGGTCATCCAGGAGAAGACCCAGTTGGCCAGGGCGTTGCCAGCAAAGCTCCAGTTGGCGTAGTCGATGCCGTCGACGGTCTTCTGGTAATGCAAGCGCAGACCTTCCATCATCAGACCGGTCACGCCGATGAGCAGGAGGAAGATGAGTGCGTAGGCGTCGCCGCCGATCTTGAGCCAAGGGGCTTCGGGGCGGGCGCTCTTGTGGAGGTGGGCAGGCTTCTCCCCGTAGCGGCGTTGCAGCATGAACACCAAGCCGAGGATGAAGATGATCGCGAAGAGGTCCAGGACCAGTTCGTAGAGGAGGTAGCCGGTGCCTTCGAGCAGTTTCTCCTTCAGGATGAGTTCGAAGAAGTCGATGTCGATGGCGGCCAAGGTGGTGCCGATGAACAACACGACGAACCCGAAGAACACCCAACTGTGGTTGGTGCCTGGCTTGGGTTCTTGCTTGAATTTGCGGTGGGTGCCGATGGCGCTGACGAAGCGCTTCAGACCGACCTTCCAGTCCCCCGGTTTCCAGGATTTGCCCAGGCGCCAGACACTGATCATCTGGTAGACGCCGAAGGCCGCGATGGCGACGACCACGGCGGTGAGCCCGTACATCCACAAGGCCGTGGGTTCCGGCATCAGCTCGAGGCTGACGCGGCAGGGAATCTCTGGGTAATTGCTG
>JBFGSX010000234.1:0-3386 GCA_041566495.1 Thermoplasmatota archaeon | reverse complement strand
GCCGGCAGATCATTCCTGGCCTGGAATCCGAACTTCTAGACCTGACGATCGGCGAGACCAAGACCATCGACGTCCCCGCTGCCAAGGCGTACGGCGACCGCGACCCGTCCAAGATCAAGGACGTCCCGATGGCGCAGTTCCGCAAGCAGAAGCTCAACCCCCAGCCTGGCATGGAGGTCAACTTCGAGAACCAGCGCGCCGTCATCACACGCGTCGCCGGTGGCCGCGTCCGCCTCGACATGAACCACGACCTGGCTGGCAAGGACCTGCGCTACGAGGTCACGCTCCAAGAGACCATCACCGAGCGCGAACCCAAGGTGCAGGCAGTCCTGCAGACCCTGTTCTCCGGTGGCGCCGAGTTCGAACTCAGCGATGACACCCTGACACTGGAAGTGCCCCAGCAGGCCCTCTTCGACCAGAACTGGATGCAAGCCAAGTTCCGCGTCGTCAACGAGCTCAAGAACGCCGCAGGCGAACCCCTCGTGGTCAAGCTCGTGGAGAAATACCCGGCCATGCCCAGCGCACCGGTCGAGTCCAGCGAAGAGGAATAGGCCCCCGGCCGCTCCGACCGCACCATACTTTCACCCACCTTTCCCCATCCCTCATCCTTTCGAGCCAGATGTACTGGCATGCGCAAAACGAACGCGCAACCCGTCTGCCGTGCCACCCATTGCCGGGGCTGCGGCGCCCGCCACGACCACCATCTGCTGTTCGAGCCCGCCGCATACCACGCCCTCGCGCAGCACAATCAGGTCTTCTGCGGCCAATGCGGAGGCCTGGCTGTTCTTGTCCCCACAGGCCTGGCGGCCATGGCATAGCCGCCAGATACACCGCTCCCGCCCGCCACTCCTATAAACGGGTCCCATGTCGCCGCACCCAACTAGGAGGGACTAGGCTGACCAAGACCCACTTCCAGTGTATTGTCGTCGGAGGCGGCATGGCAGGATCGACCGCTGCCATCCGCCTCGCCCAAAAGGGTGTAGACGTGCTCCTCGTCGAGCGCGCCGACGAAGGCGGAGCCAAGAACCTGTCCGGGGGCATCCTCTGGGGCGACGACCTCAGCAAGGTGTTGCCGGACTGGAAGGCTGAGATGCCCGTCGACCGCCCCGTGACCAACAAGAAGGTCGGCCTGCTCAACCCTGACGGCAGCGCCTTCGTGATGGACTACCACGACCCCTCGTTCAAGGAGAACGGCGTCGGCTACGCAGTCCTGCGCGCCAAGACCGACCGCTGGATGCTCACCCAGGCCGAAAAAGCCGGCGCCACCGTCGTCACCGGCGTCAACGTCGAAGACCTGCACCGTGTCAACGGCCAGGTCAAGGGCGTCCTGGTCGGTGGCGAAGCCACCACCGCAGACGTCGTCATCATCGCAGACGGCGCCAACAGCCGCCTCACCCTCGACGGCGACCTCCGCCACGGCCGCAAGAAGCTCGATGCCCACCACATGGCGCTCGGCGTCAAGATGGTCATGAAACTGGACAAGGCCACCATGGAAGACCGGTTCGGCATCGGCGCCGACGGTGGCATGGCCGGCGAATTCGTCGTCGGCCGCAATGACGGCGTCATGGCCGGCGGATTCGTCTACACGAACAACGACACCCTGAGTGTCGGCGTCGTGATCAACACCGCCACGCTGGAGCTCGGCAAGGGCAACAACCTCAGCAGCCACGATATCGCTGAGGAATTCCGCCTCCACCCGTACATCCAGGGCCTCACCAAGGATGCCGAACTCGTCGAGTACGGCGCCCACTTGGTGCCCGAAGGCGGCTACCAGGCGTTCTCCGAGCTCTACTCGAATGGCGTCCTGGTCGTCGGCGACGCAGCCGGTTTCTGCTTCAGCAACGGCATCGTCATCCAAGGCATGAACTACGCCATCCGCAGCGGCATCTGCGCCGCCGACGCCGTGGTCCACGCCATCGAGAAGCGCGACTTCACCGAAGTGACGCTGCGCAAGTACCTCCACATCCTCGAAGAAGAGGGCATCATCAAGGACTTCCAGCGTTTCAAGAACGTCGGCAAGGCCCTCTGGAACCCCCGCCTCTTCGGCAAGTACCCCGACATGATCAGCCACATGTTCCGCAACATCCTCTCCTCGGACGGCGAGAAGAAGAAGATGCGCGCCCACATGTTCGACGCCATGCAGAAGGCGGGCGTCAGCAAGCGCGAAGCGTTGCAGGACGCAGCACTGATGGGAGTGAACCTCTGATGCAATCGACCAAAGTCAACATCAAGGCCCGCCTCGGCTCGACGAAGTACGTCACCGACGCAGAACACTTCGCGCACATCACCATCGACCCGGAGATCTGCAAGACGTGCCCGCATGAAATGTGCATCAACGTCTGCCCCGCGCAGTGCTTCGAGACCATTGATGGCGCCATGAAGTTCACCTACGAAGACTGCGTCGAGTGCGGTACCTGCGACATCGCATGCACCCCCGGCTCCGTGAAGTGGACCCACCCTCGCGGCAACTTCGGTGTCAACTACAAGTACGGGTGATCGAACATGAACGACCCTCACCTCGGACGCCCCATGCACATCGCTGTGTGCATGAAGATGACCCCTGACGCCACCGACCTGACGATCGACCCGGTCAAGAAGACCCTCGACCGCAGCCAGGTCAAGAACATCATCAATCCCCCGGATGAGAACGCCTTCGAGCTGGCCCTCCAGTTCAAGGACAAGTTCGGTGCCCAAGTGACCGTCGTCACCATGGGCCCGCCGTTCTTCGACGTGATGCTGAAGGAGACCGTCGCCCGCGGCGCAGACCGCGGCGTTCTGATCACCGACCGCGCCTTTGCCGGCGCAGATACCTACCCCACCAGCCTCACCCTGGCGGCAGGCATCAAGAAGATCAGCCGCCAATTCGGCGACGTCGACCTGATCCTGTTCGGCGAGGAGACCACGGACGCATCCACGGGCCAAGTCGGCCCCGGCGTCGCTGGACACCTCGACACCGAGCAAGCCACGTACATCCACAGCCTCGACTACGACCCCAAGACGGGTCTGCTCGAAGCCAACCGCAGCATCGGCGGCGGTCACGAGATCCTGCGCATGCCCCTCCCGGCCTGCGTCACCTGCGAACTGGGCATCAACACGCCCCGCCTCGCCACCCTGAACGGCAAGCTCCGCGGCCACGGCACGGAACTGGTCGTCTGGCCCCTGGCCGAACTCGATGACATCGAGGAGCCGAGCTGGGTGGGCCTCAAGGGCAGCCCGACGATCGTCGGTAAGGTCGACATCAGCAGTGGCGACGAACGCGACTGCGAGACCCTTGACGACGCGGCGGCCGCCGTGCAGAAACTCATCGACAACAAGGTGGCGGTGCCCCAATGAAGCAGAAGAGTCGCTACGACAGCATCGAGCTGCGCCCCGCCAAGGCGGTCGAT
>JBFGSX010000233.1:0-3393 GCA_041566495.1 Thermoplasmatota archaeon | reverse complement strand
TCCTGCGGCATGACCGGGGCCCCGTACAACACGTACCCCCTGGCATGGAGTGACGTCCCCGCTGGGACCCCAGACTACTACCTCATCGGCTACGGGCAGATCAGTGTCGACAGCCTCGCGCTCGGCCTTGACGTCCTGCACGGCGGAGACGTCCCTGATCGATCCGAATCGGATACTTGGCATGCGCGCTTCCAACAGGTCCGCGACGCGTACAACGACCTCCCCAGGTAAATCATGGACTTCTGGCTCCGACTCCATCAATGCAAGGCCCAATGGCGCTGGCTCGTGCCACTGCTCTTTGCCTGCGTGCTCGGCATGGTCGGCGGCTGGTACTACTACGTGCAAGTGGGGCAGTTCCGCCCTGGCCACGCTGATTACGTCACGGTGTGGCTCTGGCCACTCGTCTCTGACTCCCCCAACGCCGTCCTGCTATGGTTCGTCGCGGCTATCGCGTACAAGGTCTCGGGGTGGCGCAACAAGTGGCTCGATGCCTCTGCGTTCATCCTGAACATCTACGTGGGCCTGTGGACCACGTACATCTTCATCGCGTTCCCGGAGGTCATGGGCACTTACGATTGGGCCCGGGTCCTTGAGGGCCACGCCAACCCGGTGCTCTTCGTCACCCACATGGGCATGCCCTTGCTGGCGCTGGTATTGGTCCGGGATATGCGCAAAGATGTCTGGGATCTGCGCATGTTGGCTGTGCTGGCCGCGGCGGCAGGCTACATCGCCATCGATTACTGGGGTCCGCACATCCACCCCGCGCCTTTCCTGCACAGTTACCCCGAATTGGATGCCCAATTGCACGCCGTGAGCCCATGGCTCATGGTCGTCGCTTTGGGTGCTTGGATCGCAGTGGTCTGGCCTCGCCGCGCAACCGATTAGAGGTCGTGCGCGGCGGCGAACGCCCGCACCATGTCCCGAGGTTCAGCCGTCACAATGGGCTGAGGCTCCGAGGGCAAGAAGCCACGGTAGGGCTGCAAGCGGTAGCGTTCGTCCATGAGCATCAAGATGCACTTGTCGTTGCTGCCACGGACGCCTCGGCCCATGGCCTGCAACGCCTTGTTCATGGCGGGCACCGTGTATGCGTATAGACGGCCCTTGCCGGGGAAGATCCGATCGTAGTACTGGATGGTCGCCTCGACCTGCAAGTCCGGAGGTGCCAGGGGCAAGCCGATGACGACGACGGCACTGAGCAGGTTGCCGTGGTAGTCCACGCCTTCGCTGAAACTGCCACCCATGACACCCATCAACAACGCGCCGCCTTTCTCCTTGGCGCCCCGCAATTGATCCAAGACCTGGTCCCGTTCCCCCTTGGTCATCTCTGGGTCTTCGGCAAGGATCTCCTTGTCCGTCTGGTCACCCATGAACGGCCGCAGTTCCCGCAGGATGGCGTAACTGGGGGTGAACATGGCGACGTTGCCTTTGACGGCCTCGCAGATGTTGCCGATGTGGCGTGCCATGTTGAACCACTGGTCGTCGGTTCGGTCCGCGAAGCGGGTGCTGGTGCCGCTGACGATGGGGATGAGTTTGTGTTCCGGTGGGAACGGGCTGGGGTAGCTCTTGACGCCGCAGCGTTGTCGGTCCAAGCCCAAGGTGTCCCGCAGGACTTCAGGGGGCCGGAGGGTACCGCTCATCAAGACGCTGGCACGGACCGCTTGGAACACCTTCGCGGCCGCTTTGCCGGGATCCAGCAAGCGGATGTGCAGCGCCACCCCGTCTTCGTCCCATTCGATGTAGCGTAATGCGCCGTGCTGGAAGCGCCCCCAATCATCCAGGGCCCGTTGTAGTTGTTCGGCGTGGACGACTGCGTCTGTGCCTTTCTTGACCTTGGCGACGAGGGGCGCGATGTCGTCGATGACGTCACCGAGGGTGCGGCGAAGCCCGAGGGTGCCTCCGCTGCGGGCCTCTTCGAACGCCTCGTGGAGGGCATCGATGTCCATGCGGGCCAATTGGCGGGTCTCATCATCGAGCCGGCTCTTCTCCGCCTTGCCGCCCTTGACAGCGTCATCGGCGAGTTTCTGCAAGCACTTGCGGAACGCCGCCACGTCGGCTTGGATGTCTCGGAACCCATGCTGTTTCGCTTCGGCTTCCACTTGGGTCAGCAGGAAAGACGAGACTCGGTGGGCATGGTTCTGGCGGATCCGGTCGGGCAGGTTGTGGGCTTCGTCCACAACGAGGATGACATTGCCCAGGTCGATGCCCAGTTTCTCCAGGCTCTGGTCCCGGATGTCACTGAACAAGTGATTGTAATCGGCGATGACCACGTGGGCGTTCTTGCTGGCGGTGGATGCGACCAAGTGAGGGCAGAGTCCGTGCTCTTTGCTCACCTGCATCAGTTCTTCCACGTGCAAGACGCCGGCTTCGACGCGGTCCAGGACGTCGTGGTTCACGTCGCCCAAGTATTGGCAGCTGCGGGTGCGGGTCTCTTGGGCACAGAAGTCGGGGAATCGACCCGCATGCATGTCTTGGGCTTCGCTGCGCAGGCACATGTCTCGCTTGCTCACCAGGTCGACGAGGGTGAAGCGCGCGCCCCGCTTGTCCCGGATGTTGCGCAGGGTCTCCACAGCGATGTGGTGCTGGCTTTGCCGCCCGGTCAGGAACATCACGGTGAGGTCCCGTTCGATGGCGTACGCCAACGCGGGGGCGAGGCTGGCGGCGGTCTTGCCGATGCCTGTGGGGGCTTCGGCGACCAAGTGTTTGCCGCCTTGGACCGCCATGGTGACGTCCCGGGCGAAGCGCTTCTGGCCAGCTCGGATCTCATCAAAGGGGAACAATCCCAGCACGGGGTCGGGCTCGCCGGCGCTGGGGCTGGGCTGCCATTCCGGTGCCTTGGGCTGCAGGGGTGGATCGACCCCCGAAGCCTTGGCGGAGCGTGCCCCGAGCAGACTGGATTGCCCCATGGCCAGACTGATGCGTCGGCCCTTGGCCATCACTGTCCGGGCCTTGCCTCGGTCACTGCAGTGCAGGCACTCCAAGACCCCTTGGCGGGGGCGCATGATGCCTTTGCAGGAGGGGCAGAAGGTGGCCAACGATTCGACCACGCAGAGGCCTCACAAGAAGGCATTGGGCCAGGGGTCGGCCAAAGCAATAAGAGGGGAAGAGGGGGAAAGAAATCGAGCCGGATCAGGCGATCAGGGTCGTGCGCTCAGCCATGGGCTCCAGGAGCAGCATCGGGCCTGCGACCATGCGGCCCACAGCGCCCACGGCGATCTCGGGGGTCTCATGGGTCGCGTGGGGGAGGTCGCAGTCGCCGGTGCAGACGTCGACGAGGGCGAGCCAGACCTGGCCGGTGAGCGGGTCCATCTCGATGTCCAAGAAGTCGTAAAGGCCGCCGCCGTTGTCCCCGGGGTCCTGGGCGCGGCAGCGGTCGAAGCAGTCGCCCCGCTTGAT
>JBFGSX010000232.1:0-3407 GCA_041566495.1 Thermoplasmatota archaeon | reverse complement strand
GGGTCTCGGCCACTGCCAAAGCGGTCGACGTGGAACTCCTTGTCCCCAACAAGGACGGCACTTTGCCCGAGGTCCCTCCTGATTCCCGCCTCGTCGTGGACACCTTCACCTCCTACGCGGAGACCGTGGGGTGGGACAAGGCCTGGGATGGCCTCAAGAAACTCAAGGAAGAGGTCCGTAGCGGGGGCCATACGGCCCTCTTGACCGTCATCGCAGGCATCCAGGACCCCAAGGAGATCGCCAAACTCAAACTCTGGGCTGATGGCGTCCTCGAACTGGGCTTCGACCGCCAAGGCTTCGGCCTCTATCCATACCTCAAGGTCACCAAGATGAGGGGCGTCCCAGACAGCGCCCGGTTCTTGCTCTTCAAAGAGACCGCCAAGGGCTTGTTCATGGAAAGCACCCGGAGAGTGTTTTGAGCCCGCCCCGGGCCCAGTGCCCAAGGCCGGCCCGCTTCTTGGACGAAGAGGCGATCACCCCCGTCATCGGCAGTATCCTCATCCTGGGCATCAGTGTGCTCGGCATCGCCGCCATCATGGCCTGGGGCGCCCCGGCCTTGCAGATCCTGGAAGAACAGAACGCCCAGTATGCCATGCTAGGCGAATTCCAAGAAGTGCGCCAGAACAGCCTGGCCCTCACCATCACCGACGGAAGCCGCTTGCCCAGGGTCAACCTCGGCTCCGGGGAGTTCATGGTCGAACCCGGCACGCGTATCGCCGTCACCACCGTTTTCGCCGGCCCCACTGCGGCCATCCCTGATTGCCGGATGGACCTGCAAGACTGGGCCGCTGCGGATGACACCCAGGTCAGCATCGACGTCGTCGATTGCCTGCAGACCCGGGTCGAGACGGGCAGTCCAGGCTGCCCTGGCGCATCTGAGGCCATGTGTGTCCGTGCCTACCAAGTGGATGGCCGCAAGTTCACCCAGGTCCTAGCGGAGTCCAACTCCGTCATCGGCAGCGGCACCGGGACCCTGACCCTCGACCTCCCGACCTCCTTCGCCACCGGTAGCTGGCTGGTGCGTCTCGAAGACCGGCCCGGAGGCATCGTCTACGCCGAGACCTGGGTCATCGAATACCAAGCCCTCCATTGGCAGATCAATGGGCGCACCGATCCCTTCCTCCGCCTGGAAGCCGGGGCCCTGTTCTCCGGCGAAGGGGAGCGTCGCTTCCTCGAACAGGCACCCCCCATCGCCGAGCAGGCCTTCGGCTCGGACGAACTCATCCTGCGCTGGCCCATGCTCGAAGGCCCCGCCGTCGACCGCTCGGGCCTGCAGAGCCTGACGGTGTTCCTGCGCTTGGAAGACAACCTTCTGCGCGTCGACGACGACGTACGAACGGTCCAATACGACTTCGAAGGCGAGTTCGCCAGTGCATGGTGCATGGGCTTGTCGTTCCGGGACGACCTGGTGGATGGCGGCTTCGCCTATCGCCAACCGTATCCCGACCGGGCCTGCAGCGGGTCCACCCACGACGACGAGCGCTACACCATCGTCTATGACCGGGACGCCGGGACGACCCCCTTCCCCTTCGCATTCACCCATGTCCAGATTGATGTCGAGATCTGAGCCTCTTCAGAGGCGCTCATTCGCCGATGCCATCGCAGCGGTCACGCCCGTGGTGGGCGCCTTGCTGATCCTCGGCATCACGGTCGTCGGCATCGCCGCTGCCCTCTTCTGGGGGGCACCGGAACTGGAGAAGATCGAGGAACGCGGGGCACAGATCGCCATGATCGGTGAGTTCCGTGAAGTGCGTCGAGACGCCCTCGTTTTGAGCCTTAGCGACAGTGCCCGCGTCCCCCAACTCACGGTTGAATACGGCGACCTCTCGCTGGTCGAAGGGACCCGCATCCAGATCGCCGCCACCTTCGACGACCTGGAGGCCAACGCCCCCGGCTGCACCATCCACGTCACCAAACTCGCCGTCGGGGGCAACAATGACCAGTTCGCTGTCAGCGCTCCAGGTTGCAGCAACTTCGCGGTCGCGGCCGATGACGCCCTGACGTGTGCCGCCGGGACCGAGTGCCTGCGCATCTACAAGATTACGGGCAGCAACCTCAACGGTGCCCGGGGCACCATCGTCTCCACCACTGGCAGCGACCACGTCGTGGCCGTCAATGACGGCACGCCGGCCACCGCACAAGACCTGCTGGCTTCCAGTTGGCTCTTCGAACTCGCGGATGGCGGCAACCCAGGACTCCGCTCGGCGGCCTGGGTGGATGTGTGGAATTTCCGATCCGTGGGCCTGGAATGGTCCATGCCCGGGAGTTCCGATGTGTCCGTCTTCTACGAAGCCGGGGCCATCTTCGCCAGCAGTAACGGCGTGATCAGCCTCACCGATGCGCCGCCCATGGATGAAGAGGCGTTCCTGACCCAGGACTACGTCTGGCGCATCCCCACCATGACCGGGGAGTTCAGCAGCGTCGGCGCCCCCACCACGGCGCGCATGTTCGTCGGCCTCGTCGGAGCCGAACAACGGACCAGCCGGGACGACACCCAAAGCCTCCGCTTGGACTTCGACGGTGCCTACGCGCAGGCGTGGTGCAACACCATGCGCCTGCGCTCCGCAGACCTCCTCTTTGGCTCCTACACCGAAGACCCTGCCTTTTCATGTGCTACAGGCGATGCCAACGGCGTTCGCAGCATCTCCTACACCACCGTCGACGAGTTCGACGTCGCCACGACCTTCCCCTTCGAGCTGTTCCATGCCCGCATCACGACCAACCTCTGAATCCAATCGCCACGACGACGCCGTCAGCGAAGTCGTCGGTCAGATCCTGATGTTCGGCATCCTGAGCATGGTCCTGATCCTGAGCATGCTCAGCTTCAACATCGCCAAAGAAAGGACGGAGGACCGCGTCGTGGAGAGCACGGCCGAATCCATCGCCCAGCGGGTGGCTAGCCTGGTCATCGAGACCGCCTTGTTCGCGGAGAAGTTCAGCGACCAGGAAGTCGACTTGGAGAGTCGCTTGGCGTTGCCATCCCGCATCGAGGGACGTTCCTATACCCTGGAGATCGACGGCGATCGGATCCATGTCACCGTGGACGCCAGTGTCATCAGCCAGCCGCTGTTCTCCGCCGGCAGCGAGGGTCTGGTCCATGTGTGCCAACAAGATCCTCTGCCCGGGGGCAGCATCAAGATCCATATCGAGGCCGAGGACCCCGCCGCCGGGATCCAGACGCCCGCCGCCTGCTCGGCCGCCCCCGCGACCGAGCCTCAATTCTACATCTACCTGGAGCCTGCATGAGTCCTGACAAGAAACCCGAGGAGAAGCCCGCCCCGAAGAGCGTCAGCGGGACCAAGCGTCCCGTCGCCAGCAAGGCCGATTCGCCTCCCAGTAAGGACACACCTGCCCGCCCCGCCAAACCTGCAACTCCCGGCGCGCCTGGCCAGCCTGCGGCCACGCCT
>JBFGSX010000231.1:0-3418 GCA_041566495.1 Thermoplasmatota archaeon | reverse complement strand
GTCGACAACGACCCGGCCTTCCAAGAATGGAAGGAAGCCGGCGGCATGGTCGGCATGCTCGCAGACCAAGGCCTGGGCCAACCCGGCGTCCCCGTCGTCGGCGGAGGCGCCCTCCCGGCCAAACCCCTCCAGTGGGGTGCCCGCTGGGACATGATCGGCTACACCGACACCGGCTTCACCAGCGACTACCTGATGCTCAGCCCCCGCAGCCCCACCGGCGGCATGGGTGCAGTCGGCACCATCACCGAATTCGCGTACAGCCACATGGTCCCCGACAACCACTACGTCGCGAAGCTCACCGACATGCACGTCGCCGGCGTGCGCCACATCGTCAAGGCCCAAATGGAAATGGCTGGCCGCCTCGACACCCCCGTCTTGGCCGGCACCGGCCCCATCGGCTATGCCTTCACGGACAGCGTCACCGTCAGCAGCGAGGACGACGACGCCCGCTACGTGGTGGGCAACGGATTCGACCGCAGCGACGAGGCGACTTGGTTCGACTTCGACCAAGTGGAATACGAAGTCAGCAACCTGAACTTCTGGCGCGACCTGGGCCGCTTCAGCCAAGACCCGGTCACGCCGGTCCCCGTCGACGGGGACGTCCCCTTGGATCTCTCGCGCTTCGAACACTTCGTCATCACGGACACCGTGTACCAGCAGATGAACGACATCCAACTCGGCGAGGTCATGGCTTGGGTGGAAGATGGCGGACACCTGTTCGTCACGGACGCTGCCCTGCACACGCTCAAGCGTGTCGGCCTGGTCGACGAGGTCACGAAGCTCGATGTGTACCTCGGCCACACGGACGTCCAGGACTGGACCCACACGCTCGTCAAGGACGTCACCTGGGATGCCCGCGTCACCGGCGAAGGCCCCGCCATCGGCATGGAAGTGGGAAACCACTACCCGAACTACGTCCTAAACGGCGTGCCCGCCGGCACCGAGGTCGTCGGCACCACGAACGGCCAAGCCAGTCTGGGGCGCATCATGCATGGCGAAGGGAGCATCGATTTCCTCGGCGGCGCATTACCCCAGCCGCGACAAGCCACGGGTGACAACGCGGACCACCGCTACGGCCTCGCCGATTACTCGGTCTCGGCCTTCACGTACTGGATCGTCATGAACAGCCTTGGCGGCCACATCGAATGGATGCCCATCGACACGCCGTTCGTTCCGTTCTACGACTTCGACCCGCTCAACGCAGTCACCGAAGAGACGACCGCCCCCGGCACCAGCCAAGGTAGCCCCGGCCTGCCGGTCGTCGCACTCCTGGCCGCTCTCGCGGTCGCCTTCCTGGCCCGCCGGAAGTAGCCCTGTTCAAGTGGGCAACGAGAACGAGAAGGTCGTCCCGTCGCTCCCGGCGCTGCTGCATGCCACGGTGCCCCCGTGGGTCTCCACGATGCGCTTCACAGTCGCTAGGCCGAGGCCTGTGCCGGCGAAGGTGGCGGCCGAATCGTCTCGGACCCGGGGGTCCCAGATGCGTTTCTCCATGTTGGCGGCGAATCCAATCCCGTTGTCATGGAAGTGGTACGTCACGGTGCCTTCGCCACACTCGGCGGTCACCCGGACCACGGCCGCCGGACCGGCGGCGAACTTGCAGGCGTTCTGCAGCAAGTTGGCCACAGCCCGTGCGAGCAGCGTGGCGTCTCCTCTACAGGGAGGCAGTGTGCCCATGGCAAGCGTCGGCGCCGGACCCTCTACGGATTCTCGAGCCAGGTCCATCTGCGCCATCACCATGAGCTGCATGTCGATGTCGGTCCGCTCAAGGGCTGCGGTGCCGATGCGAGCGAAATCGAGGAGCTTGCCCGTCATGACGTCCACCTCGTGTACCCGATCGATGATCATCTGGAGTAGCCGCTGCGTGTCGTCGTCCGCGAGGCGGGCGTCGGTGCGTTGTAGCATCTGTGCCAACCCGGAGACGGATCGGATGGGGGAGCGGACGTCGTGGGCCAGCGTGTGCGCGAAGGTCTCCCATGCCTGCGCTTGCTCATCTAGCCGGTTGGCTTGCGCGCGGATATCGGTGACGTCGCGGGCGATACAATACAAGCGACCGGCCCCCATCTCGGCGTAGGCGGTCCAACTGAGGTGTTTGTATTGCCCGTCCTTGCAACGGTAACGGTTGACGAAGTTCTGCGTGAATGAGGCACCGCTCTGCAACGCCTCGGCATGTGCCACCGAAGCTGCGAGGTCATCCGGGTGGATGAGGTCGGTGAACGCCATCCCCTTGAGTTCGTCCAGACTCCAGCCTAAAGTGCCCACCCAGCTTGGGCTCAGGATGTCGAAGCTGCCGCCAAGCGACCCGACGGCTATGAGGTCCTCCGTGATGGAGAAAAGCCGCATCAATTCGGTCTCGGGCCCCGCTCCGGTCACGTGGCGTGCGACGGCATAGACCTTCTGCGCCTCGAGATCGGTGTAATTGGTCCATGTGAGGGGCACGTAGCTGCCGTCCTTGCACAGGTACCGGTTGGTGAACCCGGACAAGTGTCCACCATTGGCCATGTGGTGGGCTGCGGCGGCTTGACTTGCTTCCATGTCGTCCGGGTGGATGAGTTGCCAGATGGCCTTGTCTTGGAGCTCTTGCTCCGACCACCCCAACGTGCGGATCCAGCTGGGACTGAAGGCTTCGAAGCAGCCGTCAAAAGTGACGACGGCGATCAGGTCATCGGTGCGGCCGATGGCGGCTTCCAGACCGCCGGCACGGACACCCGGTTCCGTAGACTTGGGGGCTAGGTTGGCGGGCATCGGAGCCAAAGAAACTCCCAGAGGGCTTGAATGCTTCTGCAACGATCATATTGATGGACTGCAACGAGCAAGTCCGCGGAGCGGAGCGCGCTCGCGGATCGACCTTAGAAGGTGAGGTAGGGAGCCAACATCGCCATGACGCGAGGGTCGTCCACCGCCGCTGCGAACGCTTCCAGGTCCTGTGGGTTGGCTGCCTTGATGTGGGCGGCACGTTTCTTGCCGATTCCCGGCAAAGCATTGAGGTGCTTCAGGCCAGCGGACGGGACGTGGAACGGCACCGGAATGCCGGTGATGCTGCGTTGGCCGTGGTCTGTGATGAGGACATCGACGAAGCGGTTGATCTCCGTCTCGTACGGAATGCCGACGAGTAGTGCATACGTGGCGATCTGGCGACCAAGCGTCAGGCTGGGCTCCTGTTTCTCCAAGTAGACGTTGCGCAGCAGGGTGCCCGCCGGAATGACCTCTTGCAACACCGGGCGGTCGATGGTGTCGCGGATCAGTTCCTTCTGGCGGCGGAACAAGCGGTAATGCTTCGGGTCGATGGTCGCCTTCTGACCCCGGATCGGCAGCAATTGGCGGATCTGCAAGCGGCGGATCTTGAGGCCTTCCTTGCGGACCTGTTCGACGAAGCGCCAATTGTGCTCGTAGGTCTCCTTCGTCTCGCCAGGCAAGCCGT
>JBFGSX010000230.1:0-3451 GCA_041566495.1 Thermoplasmatota archaeon | reverse complement strand
GCTGGGCGACGCCGTTCTCGTCGTCGTGGATCTTCTGCGTCTTCTCTAGCTCCTTCTTGATGCGACGGAGTTCCGCTTGCAGGGGCTCGACGTCTTCCCGGCGATCCTGCAGTTCGGTCTTGGCGAAGTTGATCTTTTCTTCGTAGCGCACCAAGTGGTCGCGGGCGGCCTTGATCTCGTCCTGGAGTTTTTCGACCTCTTCGCCGCCTTCTTCGCGGATCTGTTGCTCCAGTTCCGAGAACTGGCGCTGGGTCTCTTTGTAGACCTCCTTGAGCTCGGCCAGGGTGGTCTCGTGCTTGGCGCGCTCTTCGGTGAAACGCTGGATCTCCTGTTGGACGCGCGCGATGCGGTCCTCGAGGTCGCCCTTGCGGCGGTGGGCCATGAGACCCTTGAGCCGGTTGACGGCGGCCTTGAGGTCGCGCATCTTCTCGGCGGCTTCCTTCTCCCGCTCCAGTTGCTTGAGGCTGCGGCCGATCTCTTCCAAGACGATGCTGATTCGCTCGAGGTTCTCTTCGACCTCAGAACGGCGCTTGTCGGCTTGGGCGATGTCATTGTCGAACGTGGTGACGCCGGCGATGTTGTCCAGAACCTTGCGCCGCTCGACGTTGCTCATCTGGCAGATCTGCAGCACGTCGCCCTGGGCCGTGATGTTGTAACCATCGGCGCTGATGCGGGCATGTTGCAGGATGTCCACGAACTCGCGCTTCTTGCTGGCGCGGTCGTTGACGTAGAAGTAGGAATTGTAGCCGTCCGGGTCGTCCTTCTTGGGGTGTTTCTTGACCTTGCGGGTCAAGACCACCTCATCGGAGTCCACGGGCATGACGCGGTCTTGGTTATCGAAGGTCAGGGAAACCAAGCAGTAGCTGGACGCCTTGCCGTCTTGTCCACCGTTGTAGATGAGATCCGTCAGGCGCCCGGCGCGGATGGCGCGGGGCGAATTGGGCCCCAGGACGAACATGATGGCATCACCGATGTTCGACTTACCGCTACCGTTGGGCCCTGTGATCGCCGTGTAACCGGCATCGAAGGGGACAGAGAGCTTCCGCCCGAAGCTCTTGAAGTTCTCCATGTGGACTTCTTTCAGGTGCATCCTTCACCGCATGGGAATCGGGTGCCGGAGCTTACGCTCGTCTGATCAACGGATATGGCCTCCGCTGTGCATCTTCATCCCATGCTTGCACGCTCGTCCGGTGGTTTAAGCGTGTTGGGTGGCTGCTTCTGGAGCCTCTACGCCTTGACTTCCGGTGGAGATGGCCTGGGGAAGTCGCAGGGTGACCTCCAGGCCTTGGCCTGGCCCCCGGCAGGTGAGCTCGATCTCGCCGCCGTGGCGTTCCACGACGGTCTGCACATGAAGCAGCCCGCTGCCCCAACTGGTCTGCGCGAGGCTGTTCTCCTCCAAGAGGCCTGCGGCCAATTGGGGGTCCATTTCTGGGTCCTGGTCTTGAACGCCGAACTCCACGGTGTCTCCCAGGGGGCGCAGGCGGGCCCACACCAAGCCGCCGGCGGGGGTCTCCCGGACGGCGTGGTCCAAGAGCATCATGATGCTCTGCACCATGCCCCGAGGATCCACGGTCACGGGCAAGGATTCGTTACTGCGGTCCACGCGCAATCGCACGCCTGCTTTCAGGGCGCGTTCTTGGAACGGCTGCATGGCTTCATCCAGCAACGCGCTCATGTCCCGGGTCTCCACGGGGTGACTGGCGGATTCCATACTGGTCAAGGCGGCCATGAGGCGTTCCTGGAGGTGCCACCAGCGCTTGACGTTGCGGTCGATGGTGGCCAAGGCTTTGCTCTGGCGTTCCGTGAGGTCCCCAAGAGATCCCGCCTGCAACAAGTGCATCTGGAGGCGGATGGGTGTCAACGGGGCGTGGAATTCCTGTTCTGCGGTGGCTAGCAAGCGATCCCGGTCGCGGGCGATGGCTCCCAGGCTCTCGCTCTGCATCAGCAACCGGGCCATGCGGCGGCCCATGTCCACCAGTTGCCTTTCGGCGCTGATGTCCCGGTGGACCAGCAAGACGTAGTCGTCCCCATCGAGTTCGATGCGGGACATCGTCGCTTCCCAGCGCTCGTGCTCGTCCCCTAGGTCGTATTCGCAGCGCGCCGTCCGGTCGCCTTCGACCACCTTCTCCAAGGCGTCTCCCAGGATCTTGCCCGCCGTGCGATGGAATCCCTTCTCCTCCCGCAGGTCATGCAAATGGTCCTGGCCAGCCTTGTCCGTGGGCGCCACCAAGGCACCGGGTCGAGCCTGGTCGTGCCACGCCTTGTTCAGGGCGCGGATCACGCCTCGGCTGCTCAGCAAAGCCGCCGGCGTCGGGATCGCATCCACCAACTGCTGATGGGCGCCCGCTGCGGGGTCAGACTTTCCCGATGCCCCTGGGGAGGCCTTGGACATGCTCATCACTCTGGCGGAAGCCCCAAAGGACGCATCGCTTGGAGGCAAGGTCCGAATGTCCCATCATCCCCCAGGGGGACCTCGCGAACGAAGCAGAGTCTTCCTAAGCAGGGGCCGTGTCGCATGGGCATGGAGACCGAGTTTTACGGGCCGTTTGCCCACATCCCTGGACGCCTCGAATGGTGCCGCATCCGCAGCCCCACCCACGGCGTCTTCGACACCTGCATCGTCATCGAGGCCACCACGAGCGACCCCGTGACGGTCTACGTCAACGCCGAGGCCGGCGAGCGCTTCATGAAGGACCGCTTCCCTGACTGCAAGACCATCCGCGTCGGGCCCGGTGCCTTGCGCATGGAGGAATTCCAGGATGGCCACCACCTACATTGCCGCCTCACCGCCGCCCAAGGCCCCCTGCGCTCCGTGGACATGACGTTCACAGCCCAGCCCGGCGTGCCCCGGGAAGTCCCGTATGGAGGCGAGAACAAGCCCGTCTGGGGCTCCAAGTACACCTGCACGGGCATCGACCTGGAACTGGATGCGGTCGTCGCTGGAGACATCGGCCGCAAGGAAGGCGTCGAGACCCTCCGGGGTGCCTCGGGCATCCTCACCGTCGGCAGCATGGGCCAACTGAGCCTCATCGCCTAGCCCCGCAAGGGTCAGCTACTGGGCCAGCAAGCGCTCCATGTCCGGCCCCCTGGGGACGATTCCGAAGGGATTGATGTGGGTGTGGCTGGCGTAGTAGTGCTGCCGGATGTGGTCGAAGTCCACCGTCTCGGCCACTCCGGGAAGCCGGTACAGCCGCTTGACGAACGCCCACAGGTTGGGCATCTCGGCGATCTTGGCCACGTTGCATTTGAAGTGGGTGTGGTAGACCGGGTCGAAGCGCAGCAGGGTCGTGAACAGACAGACGTCCGCCTCGGTCAATGTGCCGGGGGCATCCGGTCGGTCGTGGCCCTGCGCCCATGGGCGGCTCTCCGCGACGTCTCCGACAAGCCATTGCCGGCCGTCCATGTGGGCTTCTAGTTCCTGGAGCCGGGAGAACAAGGCCGTGATGGCTTC
>JBFGSX010000229.1:0-3464 GCA_041566495.1 Thermoplasmatota archaeon | reverse complement strand
GCCCCGCCGCGTCGTCGAGACGCGGCTTTGGTTGTTGGCAACGAAGGAGCAGGTCGTGGATGATGGCGGCGTCTGGCGCACCCAAGACCAGTGGCTCATGGCCTGAATCACTTATACCCCAAAGCGAGCGTGGCAGCGTGTGCGCCTGCTCCTTTGGCTGATTGTCTTGCTGCTCCCCTTGGCGGCGGCCCAGAATGATACGGCCGATGGCAACGTGACCGGTCCGGACCCCGACGTGGCCGAGGACGACAATGCCACCCTGCAGCTCATGACGGGCGCCCTTGCGGGCGTGCTGATGGGCGCCTTTGTCTACGTCGCCCGGCGATAGCCGAAGGCGATCGCCAGCAACCCAAGACCCCATGGCAATGGGGTGTTCTGCACTGGGTCGGTGACCTCGACCAATGGTTGGATCATGTAGGTCCAGCCGGGGTCTCCGTCGTGGCTGACCTCGAACCAGACCAGTTGGTCGCCATCTGCGGCGGCGGTGAAATCGAAGAAGACGCAGCCATTCCAGCGAGTGGCAGGCTCCCTGCAAATGGGGTCGTCCATGGACAGGACGACGCTGGTGCTTTCTTGCGCCGTGAAGCCTCCCAGAGGGTCGTCGTCCACAGTAAGGTGGCGGGCGGTGATGCTGACGTTGCGGGGCGCGGGTTGGTCCGTGGCACCGGTCTGCGTGGGTTGGAGGGTGAACTGCCAGGACACTTGTTGGCCCTCTTGCGCAGGGACGTTGAACCACACGGGGCCGCTCTGTAAAGGGACCCGCTTGTAGAGGCATTCGCAGGTCTGGTCGTAGTAGAAGCGGATGGTGGAGTTCTCTTCCTGGAGGTTGCGCAGTTCGAGGCGCATCTTGCCTTGGAACGGCAGCGTCTCCGTGCGGACATGGCTGCCTTCACCGAAGTTCTGCCGAGAAAGGAAGCGCTCATCGAGGAAGATGTCCATTCCGACCGCCCCCTCCACATCAGCACGGACCAGCCAGTGCCAGCCAGCCTTGAACGGGGAGCCACTGAAGGACAGGGTGTAGTTGCCGGATTCTCCCGGCGCTAGGGTGACTTCGGCGCTGCGGATATGGTTCAGGTCCTGGCCCGGGGGCAGGAAGCCGACGACGTCTGCCTCGCCATGCTCGACATCCTCATGGGCCACTGCCAACGGAGCCAAGAGGACCAGCAGGAGGACAAGGAACGACCGGCGCATGGGGTTCCCACTGAGCGCTGGTTGATGACTCTTGTCGCGTACCCGCAGCGTCAGCATTGAGTACTCCTCGCCGACTCTCGCAGCATGTACGATATCGCGGTCATCGGTGGCGGCCCGGCGGGTCTTCAAGCGGCTTGGAAGGCGGCATTGCTGCATCGCACCTGTGTCTTGATCGACAAAGGCCGCAAGCACAGCCGCATCTTCTGGACGCCTCGCGTAGACAACCTGCCCGCCAACTACGGGGCCGCCGGCCGGGATGTCATCAAACAAGGCTACCAGGACATCGCTACATACCAGGAAGAATACGGGCAGGAATTCGTGACCATCCATGAGGAGACGATGGTCACCTCCGTCGAACGCGCGGGCGACGGGGGACCCTACCGGATCACTGGCCAAAGCAAGGAGGGAGAAGTTGTGGCTGAAGCCAAGAACATCATCATCGCCACCGGGTGCATCGATGCACAACCCAAGCTCGCAGATTTCCGCAAGCGGGACATCGAGGCGGTGTTGCCCTACGCCAACAAGGGCTTGGCGGACTATTGCTTGCTCTGCGATGGCCACACGGTGAGTGGCAAGCGGGTCGCGGTGATCGGTTGCAGTCCCGGCGTGCGAGGCATCGCCAAGAGTCTGAAGAAGAACTTCGGCGCCGACACGGTACTCGTGCCATACTGCAACCGGGATGAGCATGGTCACGGGGAGACGGACCCCATGGCGTCGTGGGAGGCGGTGGAAGAGGATCTGGCCCGCTGGGAGATCCCCATCCTGTACGGCCAGATCAAGGAGTTCACGGGCATCAAGGACGGCCAGTTCGGCATCGTCTTCGACGACCGCACGGAGCACTTTGACAAGGCATGGATCAGCATGGGCTGGTACAAGGTCAACAACGAGCCCGCGGTCATGGTTGGAGGCACCGTGGACGACGATGGGTTCGTTCTCACAGACCCCGATGGGCGCATCTTGGACGCTGACAAAGAAGTCATCCAGGGCGCCTATGCAGTGGGGGACGTCAGGGCCAATTCCTGGAAGCAGATCCCCGTGGCTTGGGGCCAGGCGGAGATGGCCGCCATCGATTGCTTCGTGCGTTGACAGCCCCACTAGATGGTGGCGGCGCGCCACCAGAACCACAGCAGGTAGGCTCCTGCACTGATGAGCAAGACGGCGCTGAGCTTGGTGATGACCTCGGTCTTGGCCAGCATCTTGCGCAAGCCGGTCTGGTGCCCGGTGGCCACGAGCACTGCGGCCACGAAGACGAAGGCGGCGATGGCGACGGAGTATGCCAGGAAGACCAGGAAGCCGGTGCCGGCGCCCGCGAGGAAGCCGGCCAGCAAGACGGGCAAGAAGATGGGGCCCGTACAGCCGAAGGCCGCCAAGCCGTAGCCTACGCCGAAGGTGTAGAAGCCACGGCGGCCATCCAGGGCACCCAGGCCCATGCGCTTGGCCAGCCAGTCCCAGCTGACCTTGAACAGCATCAGGACACCGAAGACGATGAGGATGATCGCCATGATGGGAGACAATACGGGCAGGCTTGCCTGGATCTGTTCATTGAATCCTAGCATGCCGAGGATCCACAGTAGCACTGCCAGTGCCCCGTAGACACTGACGATGCCCGCAGCGGTCAGCAAGCCGGCACGGAGGGTGGTGAGGGTGCGCTGGGAGGCGTCTTGTTTGTCGGCGCCCTGTAGCAGGAATCCCATGTAGGCGGGGATGAGGCCGACGCTGCATGGGGCGAAGAACGAGGCGCCGCCGGCGACGAGGGCCAACCCGATCAGCAGCAGGCCGGGGGGTAGATCGAGGCGGAACACTGTGCCTGCCTCGGCGTTGCCCGCCTGGCCTTTGGCGATGGCCGCTTGGACTTGCTGCAGGCTGGGTTGCCCGGTCCATTCTTCGATGATCTGGCCTTCGGGGCCAATGACGGCGAGTTTGGGGAGGGCGACGGCACTGTACTTCTGCCAGACGTCGTCGGTATCGATGGCGTGGCGCCAATCGTGTCCATGCTTGGCTTGGAACTCGGCCAGTTTCTCGGTGGTCTCGCCCCCGAAGATGAAGTCCTGTCCGGTATCCGGGTCTGCCCAGGTGTCGATGGACAGGAGTGCGAAGTCGGATTGGTTGCGCTTCTCTGCCCAGATGGGTTCGATGACGTTGCGCTCCACGTGCCGGCACGATTCGCAGGCGATGGCCATGAAGTCCAAGAGGACCGTCTGGCCACGGTAATCGCTCAAGCTGAAGACGGTCTGGTTGCCGTAGGTGCCGTTCTCGTAGCCGGTGCTGGTGAG
>JBFGSX010000228.1:0-3510 GCA_041566495.1 Thermoplasmatota archaeon | reverse complement strand
GGGCGTCACGGTGGCACCCAAGGATTCGAGAAGGCGCTGGATGGGCGTCATGCCAAGGCGGATGACTTCCACAGGCAATGCGAAGGTGCTGCCCAGTAGTTCCACCTCTTTGCGGTCGTCGGCGACGACGATCATGCGCTTGCTCGCCTTGGCCACGATCTTCTCCCGGGTCAACGCCCCACCGCCGCCCTTGATGAGGTTGAAGTGGCCGTCGATCTCGTCGGCACCATCGATGGTGACGTCCACCACGGGGTGGTCGTCCAGGGTGGTGAGTTTGATGCCCCCCTCCTTCGCCAGGGCTTCGGAGGCATCACTGGTGGGGATGCCCACGATGTCCAGACCTTCCTCCCGGACGCGCCGGGCCAATTCCAGGATCGTGTACTTGACCGTCGAACCGGTGCCCAGGCCGACGACCATGCCGTTTTCGACGACCGCGGCGGCGGCCTCCCCGGCCTGTTGTTTGAGGCTTTCAGCGTCCATGCTGCGGCCACCCGGCGGCCGGTGAAAAGCGCCGTGGGTTCGAGGATGCGAACCGAGCATTCAAGAACCCGGTGTCAACATGGACGCTCGTGAAGGCATGGCGCCTCCTGTCAGTCGTCGCTCTCCTCGTGCTCGCCGCGACCGTGAGCGCCCAAGACAGGTCCGAGTACAAGCCGAATGACCAGACCCGCTGCTGGGATTGCCATGCGCCAGGCAAGTGGCAGCCGCCCATGACGCCTGCCTTCGACGTCCTGCCCCTCCTGGCCAACCCCGTCGTGGGCGAAGAATTCGACTACCGTGCCGAACTGGTCAACACCTGGCGCTCCGACGTCCAAGGCATGTTCGTCACCCTGGACATCTCCCAGGCGCCGAGTCTGCGCTTCGTCGGTACCCAAGACCCGGTCCAACAAGTGGAGCCGGGCACGATCGTCATCGAACCTGCACCCCCACAGGTCTTCCTGACCGAGCCACAGCGCGCCGCCGTCCAAGTGGATGTCCCGACGGGCGCGACCGCGGTCCGAGTGGTCATGACCCCGGACAACAATGACGCCAATCGGGGCCCTGACCTCACCATGCGCTTGTTCGATGCGCGGAGTCTGCCTGCGGATGACCCCAGCAAGGTCATCGACGCCGCGGGCAAGGGCGCCAGCGAGATCTTGCACGTGGATGGCGCCAGCGCCGTGGCCAGCCACGGCTTTGGCAACTGGACCATCGAAGCAGAGGTCACCCCCATTGAACTCACGCCCACCGACCCCACTGGCCTGCAGCTAGACCCCCAATACGGTGATGTCGGCTTCACGGTCACCATGGACGCTTGGTTCAACGCGACCCAAGAAGTCCAGCAGGTCAAGACGTCACAGGGCCCGGTGCTGCGCGCCACCAAGGCGGTCTTCACGTGGCGCCTCGTGGCCCTCGACACCCCTACCGAAGAACAGCGCATCAACGTCATCGCCAACGCCACGCTGTACTACGATCACGTCCCACCGACCCCCGACGAGGAAGACTGGGACAACATGACGATCAACCGGACGGCACCGTTTCTGGCCCTCGACAACGGCACCCTCAAAATGGGCCTCGAACCGGACGACGTCGTGATCTCGACCCCCCAGTTGGTAGGTGTCAGCATGGCGGCCATCAGCGAGGCCATCGGTTACGCCTCCGCATTCCTACTCATCGCTAGCATCTGGACCGGAGGCATCTTCGGCAAGGGCAGCAGACGACAAATGAACGTCATCTTCGGGAGTGCCCGGCGCCGCGTCGCATTCCACAACTTCCTGAGCTACGGCATCATCGCCGCCGCCTTGGCCCATATGATCATCTTCGTGTGGGACACCATCGAGCCCAACTACCCCTGGCAACTGGGCCTGATCTGGGGCGGATTGGGTATCCTGGCCATGTTCGCACTGGGCGTCACCGGCGCCGTGCAGGTCCCAATGATCCGCAAGTGGAACTACGCCACCTGGCGCTGGACCCACTTCGGCCTCAGCCTGGCCGCGATCCTGTTCACCATCGTGCACATGCTGCTCGACGGGCAGAACTTCGGCTTCGTCCAGGAGTTCTTGAACTACAGCGACCCCTTGACGCCGGCCAGCCAAGGCCGCTGAGGATTCGAAGGGTCAGACCGCCACGTTAAGTACCCTGCAAAGCGGGTTCCCCTTATGCGGATGATCGTGGCAGCACTCCTTTGTCTGGCAGCGCTGGCCGCGGCTCAGGAGGGCGGCTACCAGGAGGCGAGCAGCACCGTGTGCTGGGATTGCCACGCGCCAGGCAAAATGGAGAATCCCATGGCGCCGGCGCTTGCCGTCGACTTCGACCCTACGGCCCTCTCTGGGGGCGCGGTCTTCAGGCCGGCCATCGTCAACAGCTGGGCCTCTACGCTCTCAGACATGAGCCTGGAGATCGACCTCTCCAACGCCCCTGGATTGGCCTTCGTCGGCGACGAGCCTCCGACCCACAACGAGTCCCGGGGCGTCGTGCGGGTGGACACCTCGGAACCGACCTTCGCCATGCGACCCCACACCACGGAGGCCCCCATCCGGGTCCCCTCTGGAGCGGGGGCATTGCGCATCCAGATCATCCCCGACGACGGCACCGCTATCGGGCCCGACCTCGCGGTCTCCGTCACAGACGCCGTTTCGAGCCGCCCATTCACCACGCTCAACGACGGGGGCAGGGGCGACCCCGAGCGCCTGTTGTTGCAAGACCCTGGGCTCATCGCAGAGCATGGCTCGGGACAATGGACCCTGGGCGTGACACTCCAGCCAGCCCGCGCCGATGGCCATGTTGACCCCCACACGGAGGCGGCCTTCACGGTCATCGTCGATGCGTGGTTCAACACCAGCCTCGAACGCTCCCTTGTCCTCGAAGCACCCGGCCCTTTGCTACCAGGCAACATCCAGCCATTCCACGTGCCGCTACAGGCCGAAGGTGTCGCTCCCGGGCAGAGCATCACGATCACGGCCCGCGCACACATGTTCTACGAACACGGGGACAACACCCCCGACGAGGCGCTCATCTTCTACGAGCACACCTTCGTCGTGGATGCAGGCCCCGATGGTGCGCCCCTCTTGGGGAGCCAACAATTCGTGGCACCCGGCCCGGCAGAGATTGTTGGGTTGGATTCCGTGGCCGAAGTCATCGGCTACGGGGCCGCCTTCCTCCTCGTGGCCAGCGTCTTGAGCGGTGGCATCCTTGGCAAACGGAGCCGGCGGGCCTTCAATCGCCTCTTCACCACCGCCCGCCGCCGGGTCGCGTTCCACAACTTCCTCAGTTACGGCATCCTCGCCGCCGCCTTCGCTCACCTGGTCCTTTTCATCGTGGAGATCAACTGGCACTGGGCATGGGGTCTGCTCTGGGGTGGCCTGGGCATCATGAGCCTCCTGGCCCTCGGGTTCACTGGAGCCCTGCAGGTCCCCATCATCCGCAAGTGGGGCTTCAGCACCTGGCGCTGGATCCATTTCGGCATGGCCCTGGCAGCCATCGGGTTCACCATCATCCACATCTTGCTGGATGGGAGCCATTTCACCGTGC
>JBFGSX010000227.1:0-3511 GCA_041566495.1 Thermoplasmatota archaeon | reverse complement strand
GGGCTGTTGCACTGACGCTGTTTGCCGTCATGATGGCGGCGGGCGGACTGCTGAGCCTGGCCACGGGGATTCCGTATTCGCATCGCATGGCCAAGATCGAGCGTCAGGACTAACCGAGGCGACGGGCTCGCGGTGCCAACGATGTACGCGTGCCCTCATTGCAGCAGCACCAAGATGTTCATGGCCTTCAAGGACGGGATCCTGGTGAAGGTCCTCGAGGACAACCAAGACGTGGATGGCTTGGACGCCATCGGCGAACTGCTCTGCTCCCAATGCAACCGCTGGTTCACCAACCCTGGCTTCGGCGACCGGGAACTGACCGGAGAACTGGTCACCATCACGGGCCTCAAGGGCCGCGGTACCATCAAGGTCGTCGCCACCGGCGTGGACTTCCCGTTCCACTACGCATCCTTCGAGGCCGAGGCCATCGAGGCCATGCGCAATCTGGATGCGGACATCCTGGCCGGCTTGAAGGAATTCAGCACGCTAGCCGACCATAAGTTGGCCCTGCGCGTCAAGGAAGAGGGAAACCCCAACACGTGGGTCTACCGCCTCAACACCCGCCGCGTCTGGAAGGCCTTGTCAAAATAGACAGGTTCATGGCCGGATCGTAGCGTCGAGCACGTATGCTCCCCCAGGGACTCCTCATGGCCATGCAGCCATTGGTCGAAGCCAGCGATTTCTCTGCCCCGACGCCGATCATCATCGGCATCGTGGCCATCGTGATCGGCTTGCTGGTCATCCGCTTCGTCGTCAAGACCGCCATCACGGTCGTCAAGATCGCCATCCTCGTCGCCATCGGCCTCGCGCTCTACCTAGGCGTGACGTTCATCATGGACGCGATCTGAGCCTAGGCCAAGGGTTGACCTTCGAGGATGGCCACGGCCATCCGATCATCTGGTACCAGTTCATCCCGGGTCCATACAGTGACATCCGGAGCTGGCCAGCCAGCTTCCCGGACTCCATCCAGAGCTGGGCCGACTGCGTCTAGGGCAGGTTCGGAATCATCCCGGCAAATGACGGCGATGCGGGTGCGGCACAGGGGATCGGCACTGTGGTCTTCTGGAGCCGCCCAACGCAGCAGTTGCCGCACCCCTTCCGGGTGCCCGAAGCTGGCAGCGAACGCCTGACAAGTGCCCTGCCGTACGTCGGGGAGCCGCAGGCGCAACAGCGCACCACCCATCTCGGTGTCCCTGCGTAATTGCACGTGGGCGTCACGGCCCGGACGCAAGACCTCCAGCGCGGCCAGGGCCTCCAGCTCCTGCACGGCGCGCGCGGCGGTGGCCGGTTGCACTCCTGCTTCACGGGCCAAGCCCCGCACAGACCAGGTCTGATCTGGGGCGCTGCAGAGAGCGTCGACGACGGCACCTCGACCGCGGCGACCGAGCACAGTGAGTAGGGGATGATGCCGCAGCACACAACTGTCACACATTTGTGACAAAAAGCCGTTACTCCTGAAGAACGCTTCAGACCCCGCTCCAAGGGCACCATCGTGTTCATATAGAGGGCGTTTGTCGGCCGGGCTACTCAGGTGAGAAAATGGCTCTAGCACGTGCTCGTCAAGCAGCCCGCCGCGTCAAAGACCGGTGGAAGTCCAAGCAATGGTACAAGGTCATGACCCCCGTGGCCTTCAACAGCAAGGTCATCGGCGAGACCCTCGCCGACGAACCCGAGAAGTTGATCGGCCGCACCGCTGAAGCTACCATGCACGACCTCACGGGCGACATGAAGCAGATGCACGTCAAGATCCACTTCCGCGTCGGCGAAGTCGTCGACAACCAGGCCCGCACCCACTTCATTGGTCACGAGATGACCAGCGACTACGTGCGCCGCCTCACCCGCCGCGGCCACACGAAGATCCCCGCGGTCTTCGACGTCCGCACCAAGGACGGCTGCCGCCTCCGCGTCAAGCCTTTCGCTGTCAGTGACCGCCGCTGCCAGACCACGCAGGCCCAGGTCATCCGCCAATTGATGGTGGACCAGATCACCGCCTGCGCTGCCGAGAACACCCTCAGCGCCTTCCTCAAGGAAGTCCTGGTCGGCGACCTCAACACGCGCATCTACAAGGAAGGCCGCAAGGTCCACCCTCTGCGCCGCGTGGAGATCGCCAAGACCGAGGTCCTCGGCTCCCCCACCATCGAGGTCGATGAGACCCCGATCATCGTCGACGAGCCCGAGCCCGTCGAAGCCGAAGAGGACGACGCTGTCGAACTCACCGGCGATGAAGACTCCGAAGAAGAAGCCGTCTCGGCTGACTCCGAAGAAGAATAAGACCCTCCTGCGGAGCCTCTCCGCCTGAGCCTTTCCCCCTTTCTCCTCCTTTGAGACATCCTGGGCCTATAGGGTAGTCTGGATATCCTGCTGGTCTTCGAAACCAGCGACCTGTGTTCGAATCGCGGTGGGCCCGCTCGAGGGCGAAAGCCCGAGAGCGGGGCCGCCGCGACGCGTGTAGCGCCTGCGCTGCTCGCTAGTCGGTGGGCCCACTCTCCAATTCTGCCAGCGTGCAGCAGGCAAGGCACTCGCTTCCGCTGGGCGAAAATGGAGTGAGGAACGGCTACGCCGCCATCCACGTCACGGTCACGCGACGTTCAAACAACCCGAACTTACGGGCGAACTTCTGCGAGGAGGCCGGCGCGGTCCACCAACTCAGCCATCGATCCGGGCGAATCAGCGTCCAGGTCAACATCCTTGGCCAATAGGCCGATGAGGCTCCATGCGATGCTCTGAAACGCATTCACCTTGGCACCCTCAACGCTACGGGGATCTCCCGGCCCGTCAAGGATCGAGCGGATGGCATGGCGCAGCGCTTCTCCGGTATCGACTTGCTTCGTCATGACAACCCAATCGACACGAGTCCGACGTGGTATTAGCGCTTTTGGTGTCAAACCTCGCCCAAAAAGACTCGGTCCCTTCAAGCCCCCTTTGGGACTCACTGGGCTGTGCGCCTGCGACGCTCCTGGACCAAAGATGACACCATCGTCGTCCTTGCCGCCTACTTCGAGCGGCCCGCAGGCCACCAATTGCCCCCCGAGGCGGCGCTGCAACGCACGGCCAACCAGTTGAGGGTCCCCGTGGAGACGGTGCGCGCCCACATGGATGCGTTTGCCAGCCTGGACCCAGACAACCCGCGCCAGGATGCGCCGACCACCCGCACCGATCGCGCGGTCTGGGAACGCTATGGTGACGACGCGCCATCGTGCGCCATGGATGCCGAGTGGATCCTTGAGGACCGCAAGTGGCGGCCCAAGTGGTTGTTCCGTTCGTAGGGACTCAACGGCCCGGAGCGCGGCCACGAGGCTTCATTCACCATACAGACCACGCGGAATCTCTTCTCCGATGCGATGGGCGACGGCCTCGCTGAGTTCGCCGTTCTGCATGAGCCCCATCACGCGCTTTGGGACCGTATCGCAGGGCATGACCACGTTGGGACGGGTCGGCTCATCGATGTAATCGGTCTCGAGCATCCAGCGACCGGACGGGTCCTTTGCCAGGGCCTTGCGGATGTTGCTGC
>JBFGSX010000226.1:0-3516 GCA_041566495.1 Thermoplasmatota archaeon | reverse complement strand
GGCTTCAGCAACCACACCGCCAGCATCGCGTTCTTCGACGACCCGGTCCTGGAGGCCATCTTGGTGGTCTTCATGCTCATCGCAGGCACCAACTTCACCCTCATCCTGATGGTCCGGTACGGCAACTGGAAGGCCCTGGTCAGTGATCCTGAATGGCGCTTCTACATGGGCAACTTCGTGCTTGTCACGCTACTCATGGCGGGCATCCTTTGGGCTGCAGGAGACCACTTGTTGGCTTCCCTGCGTGACTCCACCTTCGTTGTCGCCACCCTGATGACCAGCACCGGTTTCGGCACCGCCGACTTCGATGCCTGGCCGGCCGTGGCCAAGTTCCTGGCGTTGTTCCTGATGGTCGCCGGAGGCACGGCAGGCAGTACGTCCGGGGGCATGAAGATGGCCCGCATCCTGCTGTTGTTCAAGGTGGTCCGCCGTGAACTGACCCGTATCCTCCACCCCCAAGCGGTCGTCCCCATCCGCATCGCCGGGCACGTGGTCAAACCCGCCACCGTCATGGCCACCGTTGGTTTCTTCTTCACGTTCGTCGCCATTTGGGTCCTGGGGACCGTGTTGTTGGTCGCCTTCGATCCGGCGTTCACGGACGTGGTGGATGCCGCCAGTGCCAGCATCAGTGCCATCAGCAACATCGGCCCGGGGCTGGGCGTCGTGGGGCCCGCACAGAATTACGCGGGTCTGACCGCGGCCAGCAAGGTCATTCTGTCCGCTGAAATGTGGTTCGGCCGCCTCGAGATCTTCACGGCCCTGCTCGTTTTCTTGCCCGCCACGTGGCGTCACTGAGCCCATCGGGTCAGGTGGAAGCCCTGAAGAGGCACCTGGGACACTCTCGGGCCTCGTGCTGCACCCCCTGCGTGTAGCATCCGCCGTTGGGTCGATCACACGACTGTTCAGCGTAGCGTTCTTGCTGCCCATGCTGATCGCGGTCATCTATGACCCATACGACCTCGACATGTGGGGTTGGGCGGTCCCGCGGGCCACGTTGGTGTTCTTCTTCGGCTTCGCGTCGACCTATTGGATCGGCACCGGCCTGCGGCTGCTCGGGCGGGACGTGGCGGAAGAGGATCTGGCGGAGCGGGAGGCCTACCTCACCGTGGGGCTGGGGTGGCTCCTGTTGAGCATCCTGTCCATGATCCCGTTCCTCATGCTGCAGGTGCTTCCGTCGCCTGTGGATGCGTTCTTTGAGGCCATGAGTGGCCTGACCGCCACCGGGGCGACCGTCCTCGATGGGACCTTCGAAGACATCCTACCGTCGGTCATGATGTGGCGGGCGTTCCTGCAGTTCATCGGCGGGATGGGCATCATTGTCCTCAGCATCGCCGTCTTGGCCCGCTTGACACACGGTGGCGCCCAGGTCTTGCAAGCCGAGGTGCCGGGGCCCACCATGAGCCGCCTCACCCCCCGCCTGGTCGAGACCGCGCGCCTGCTCTGGGCCGTCTATCTGGCGCTGTCTGGGGTATTGTTCGCCGCCATGGTCACCATCTTCCTGGTCCGCCATGAGATGTCTGGCGTGGACGTGTTCTACGAGGCGCTCCTGCACACCTTCACCACCATCTCCACCGGCGGCTTCAGTAACCACGGGGCCAGCATCGCGTTCTTCGACGACCCCGTCCTGGAAGCCGTGATGATCCTCTTCATGCTCATCTCCGGGACCAATTACACGCTGCTGGTGTTGGTGGGCAAGGGGCACGGGCGGATCCTCTGGCGTGACTTCGAGTGGCGCTTCTACATGCTCAATTTCATCCTGGTCACCCTCTTCGTCGTGGCCGCCTTGTGGCGCACCGGCACGGCGATCGGGTCTGCCATACGGGGTGCCGCATTCACCGTAGCGAGCCTGATGACCAGTTCCGGCTTCGTCACGGCCGACTACGATCTGTGGCCCCCGGAAGCTCGCTGGATGGCGCTCTTCATCATGGTCGCTGGAGGCAGCGCAGGCAGTACGTCCGGGGGCATGAAGATGGCGCGGATCCTGTTGCTGTTCAAGATGGTGCAGCGGGAACTGAAACACCTGCAGCACCCACATTCCGTTGTCCCGATCCGCATCGCGGGCCACGTCGTCAAGCCCCAGACCATGATGGCCGCCGTGGGCTTCTTCCTGGTCTTCATGATGATCTGGGCCGCGGGAGCCATCATCCTGATGGCCCAAGACCCAGCCTTCACGAGCATCGTGGATGCGGCGGGTGCAAGCCTCGCAGCCATCAGCAACATCGGCCCTGCTTTCGGCGTGGTCGGTCCCACGATGCACTATGGTGAATTGACCGCGGTGAGCAAACTGGTCTTGGCAGGCCAGATGTGGTGTGGTCGTCTAGAGATCTTCACGGTGCTCTTGCTGTTCACGCCCGCCACGTGGCGGCACTGAACGGAGCTGACGCTGATCCGCTTGGGGTGAAGGCGCCCCCGACGGCTGCGCCTACGCAGGGCAAGTCCGATCAGGGCTCGAGGGCTACGCCCGCGAATCTCGGCCCAAGATGGTCCGTTCTTCGAATCGTAGGCTGCGCCTACTCTTCTTCGCCCGGGCCCATCTCGTCCCGGATGTCTGCCATGCGCTCTTCATCATCGAAGACCTTGATGTGCTCGGCTTCGACGGCGTCCGTGATGTAGACGCTCTTGCCGGCACGGTAGATGAAGTTGCCAGAGTGGCTTGCCTTGGCGACATCGACCGCGAGGATGATCGGGTCGTGGATGTGGACGCGGCCGGCGCTGTACGCCTTCTCGGGCGTGGCGCTGAGGTGGATCATGTTGCGGTCGCTGGGGCGGAGACCCGCCTCCAAGACCATGTCAAGTTCCTCTTCGCTGACGGGGAAGTAGAGTTCTTCCACTTCGGCCTCGGGCAGGTCGTCGAGGTTGACGTCGACGCTGTGGGCGTACGTGGCGCGGATCATGCCACCATCGATCTGGTAGCGACCCTTCTCGTCCGTCTCGACCAGAGCGACGATGTGTTCCTTGCGGAGCCAGCGGTCGTAGTCGCGGCGGCTCGCCTTGACGTTGTTGACGAAGTCGTCGAGGTCGACCCAGCCACGGCCATCCATGGTGAGGTTGAAGCGTTCGGGGAAGTGACGCAGGATACCGGCCATCATGCGGCCGACGCGGTCGATCTCGTGATCCTTCATCAAGAAGCGACCCTTGTCGTCACACAGGGGGCAATCGTCCCCGCGGAAGTAACCATGTTGCCGGCATTGGGCTAGCATGAGAGGGAAGGGAGGGACTCGAACCCCCGTCACAGGCTTTGCAGGCCCGTGCATAGCCGCTTTGCTACCTTCCCAGGTTGCAGCCAGAACGTTCTGGCAGGAGCGGCCGGATTGCTCCGGTTGTGGCTGGCCACTTAAGAGGTGGATAAAGGCGTTGGGGCTCACAGCGAAGCGCTGGAAAGGTGGCCGCCGGCATGGTGCCAGAGACGGTCGTCGCCGGGCTCCTAGCGAAGCCTCTCAGCGAAGCGCCGGAATGGTAGCCGCCCGGGCTCCCCGCGAAACGCCAGACGGAGCGCCGCCCTCAACGCTCCATCAG